>USEC01000010.1 GCA_900553595.1 uncultured Prevotella sp.
AGTAACCTTTTCATTGTACTATCACTGGGAGCTTTCGTAAGCCCCGCCATAATCTCTGTCCTATTTGCCAAGGGATGATAATGTAAAAACTGTAATATTTCTATATCTATTGGCATATTCTTTATTTATTAATCGGCTCAAATTTACTCGTTTTTTGCCAATAATCGGGTTCGTTTGAGCCGATTTTGTGTATATTTAACGGGATTTTGGTCCGATTCGATGAAAACATCTTGGAGAATAGACGAAACGGAAAAGATAAAACCAAACTAATAAAACTTCACTATGGCGGCACTTGTCATGCAGGTGAATGGCTTCCAAATTCAAGGTAAGATATATATTGCTTTGGATGAAGGCTCTGATTACTACCGTATCTATGGAGAAAAGGATGGAACGACTAAAGAATATCATTATGATATTGCTTTTGATGAACTTGGTGATGTACTTGACTCAATGACAGAGACAGGAGGTATGACCAAGGAAGAATACCAAGCAAAGGTAAAGGACTTTTGTGGTACTTTACTTTGTGTTTTTGCGGTAGTTTGTTTTGTGTTTTTTGCGGCAATTTACTTTGTTCTTTTGCGGTAAATAGCATTTTAATATCCGTTTTCAAAACATTGCTGTCCGCTAAAACTTTTAGCTACGGGTTCCGCATAGAGGTGTACCTTCGGCACACCTCGTACGCATTAAATCGGTAATGTATTTTTCGAGTAAGTCTGCGAACGTTAAATTCTATGCAATTTGCTTGATAAAAGAATCTTACAACTTCCTCTATTTTTTTGCCGGACAGCATTTTTATTTGGCAAAAACAAAGATAACCAAAAGGGCTGATACTTCGTGAGAAATATCAGCCCTAAATTATTTTTTTAGAAAAAGTTTTACCGGACAGCAATAGATTTATTTGCCTGTTACTATCGTTGTCGTTTTCTTGTCCTTCGTTTTCGCATCAAATCTGTATGTGAAGCTCAGGTTCAGATAGTGGTGAATATAGTTTGCGGAGTACTCCTGGCGTTGGTAAGCGGAGTAATTGCTTCCATACCAGATGTCCTTGTTGAAGATGTCATCGGCAAACAGGCGCAGACGGCATTTGTTTTTGCAGAAGCTGTAGCTGACCGACGCCATCGACATGAGTTTGTGTCCGTTCATCGCTGATGTGGCGTAGCCCGACCGGTAGTCGTCCGACAGCTGCACGAAGAACTCGAACGATGCAATCTTTAGGTTCGCGCTTACGCCCACGCTGTTGAACAGCGGCGAGGTGTTGTACGAAGTGTCGTTGTAGCGGTAGCGGTTCCATTCCAGACGGTCGAAGAGCGAGAGCTGCAGCTTCTCCGTTTCGTACGATAACTCGAAGTTGTTGTCTATGCCCAGACGCTTCTGCTTGTTCAGTTCGGGCTGGGCGTCGGCAGCGTTGTTGTCTATGATGGTGAGGAAACCGTACGACTTCGCCGTCTCCAGTGCGAACTTGTTCATCAGCCGGAAGTAGAATCCTATGCCCTGGTCGTAGTTGAATCCGAACTTCCATGTGTCGCCGCCTTTCACGTTCGTCGGTTTCGACTCGTAAACGCCGGTAGCCGAGTTGTAGCTGTAGAGCGTGGCTACGGGATTGATGTCCTTGTTGTACGACGCGCTTACGCCCAGCACAATCTGCTTGCGCAGCCACATGCGGTGGTAGTTGTATGTCGTGGTGTGGCTGTGCGAGTTGCGCAGCAGCGGGTTGCCCGTGTATATCTGCAACGGGTCGATGGTGTTGCGGTAGCCGAGCGTGCTCACGAGTTCGGGCACTGAGGTGTTGTATGCGAAGGCTATGTCCATATTGCGCACGCGGCTCATCTTCCACTTCAGGAATATTGACGGCTCGTAGCTGTGGCTTGTGCGCACGGCTGTGGTGTCGAGCCTTCCGTAGAGGTAGTCGGCCTTTTCGCGATTGATGTTCCATCTGAACTTAGGCATGATCATCAGCGCCTTCACCGGCGTGATGGTCGATTTCACTGCCAGTTCGTTCTTCCATTTGTGCGTGAGGTTGCGCATGGTGTTCGCTGGGTCAGCCGTGGTAGGAGTGCCGTTGGCCACGTTCCGCTCGTCGGTGTCGCTGAAGAAGTCGCGGGCGATGCGTGTGCGCTGATAGCTCACGTTGTCGTAGATGTTGAAATATACTTTCTTGCCGAGCCAGTGCTCCAACGAAGCGCCGAGCAGCGTCTCCATGTCGTGGTCGCTGCGGTCGTAGTACTGCCACAGTGTTTCGTTGCGCTGTTCGCGCAGATACCCTACGTTGCGGTTGGTGTGCGTGTCCTCGTCCGTTCCGCTCAGGTTGGTGTAGCCCTGCAGCGTGAACGAACCTTTCTTTCCGATGAAGTGCTGCCACTCGTATGAGATGTTGAGTCCGCGTTTCTGCTGCTCGCTCGACTCGTAGTTGCGGTTGCGTGTGATGAGTCGGTCGTAGAGAGCGTCGCCGGGCTTTGCCGCAAGAGCCTCGTTCAGCGAGTGGTAGGCAAACTGGTCGGGTTGGTAGCCGTACGATGCCGACCTCTCCTCGTACGATTTGCGAGCCTTCTCGTATGTGGCTTTCACCTTCACGTTGATGGTGTTGATGGAGTCTGCGTAGGCAAAGAGCCGTGCCTCCATCTGAGGTTTGAGGTTGTGCTTATAGCGGTAGCTGTCTTTTATGGCGAACGTGTGCTCCTTGTTCGGGAAGAAAGTCTCGGTCGATTGTCCGCCCGTGTTCCATCCGTCGCTGTGTCCCATGTTGGCACTTATGTTGAAGCTGTTGCCCGTGTATTGCTGCGTGCCCTTCGTCTGCCAGTTGTGCTGGTAGTTGTACGAGCCATACTGGCTCTTGCCGTCGCCGTCGATGTTGCGGTTCATGGTCGAGTTCATCGTCTTGTCAACGTAGCGGTTGGTGTTGTTGGCCTGGGCATACACCATCTGCGGGTCGTGGTCGCTCAGCCGGCTTGCGGTGAGAGCTGCGCTGTAGCGTTTCTTGGTCTGGTATTGGGCGGCGATGTCGCCATACCACTTGTCGAGGAATCCCGGCTTCACCTGTATGTCGAGCACATGATCCTCCTCGCCCTCGTCCTTGCCCGTGTGTCGCGCCAGTTCCGACTTGCGGTCGTACATCTTCAGCTTGTCAGCCACATCTGCCGGCAACTGTCCCAGAATCTGGTCGCCGCCGAACATGTCCTTGCCGTTCATCATCAGCCTGATGGGTTTGTCGTTCCAGAACAGCTTTCCGTCGCGTCGCTCCACGCCCGGCAGTTTCTTGATGAGTTCGTCGAGGCGTGCGCCCTCCTTCAGCTTGAAGGCCTCGGGGTTGAACACTATGGTGTCGCCACGCATAGTGATGCGCGGCACCTTCGCCGTCACCTCCACCTCCTGCAGCATGAGCGCCGTGGGCTGCAGCCTTATTGTGCCAAGGTCGGTGGTGTCGTTCACCTCAGAACCGTATGCATAGTCCACCTTGCGCGAGTTCTTGTAGCCTATCATGCTGAACGTGAACATTATGCGACCCTCCTGGCTGATGTCGAGCTTGAAGCAGCCGGTGCTGTCGGTCTCCGCCGAGTTCTGTATCGACCATCCCGGCTGCGGGTTTATCTCGCTTTGCACTGTTGCTCCGATGAGAATCTCGCCCGTCTCGGCGTTTACGATCTTTCCCTTGAACGTGTCTGCTGTGCACACCGCCGACTGTACGAGGCAGAGCAGCAGTGCTGCAAAAATTTTCTTGAGTGCGTTTTCCATAAACCGTGTGTTTTTATTTTGTTCGTGCAAATAGCTTAATCCTTTTGGAGGATGGCTCTTGCTTGACCAATGCTTGTTGGAATACGAATGGTTACGATGCTGCAAATGTAAGTATTTTGCTCCAATTGGAATCCTCTTTCGTAACATTTTTCTCTTATAACAAGCTTATTCCTGTCTAATGGCCGATTTGGGTTAAAGAAAGACATGCTGTTTATATGCTGCGCAATGAGCTGATGTGCAACTTTTTGCTTCCTTCATGCGTCAAACTGTCAAAGAGACTTATTGTATTGAAAAAAACAAAAGAACGAATTATGATTTTATCAACAACTCCTACCCTTGAGGGGCATCCCATCCGTGAGTACCGCGGAGTGGTGACTGGCGAGACCATTGTCGGCGCCAATGTTTTTAAGGACTTTATGGCAGGCATACGCGATTTCTTCGGCGGCCGCAGCGGCACTTACGAGAAGGTGCTGCGTGATGCCAAGGAGACTGCTATGAGCGAGATGGCTGAGCGTGCCGAAGCGATGGGCTGCAACGCTGTTGTGGGCATCGACATCGACTACGAGACTGTCGGCGAGCATGGGTCGATGCTTATGGTGACATGCAGCGGTACGGCTGTGGTTATATGAGTGGTCCGTTGTCTTGCTTTTGGCTGCGCGGCTTGCAGTGGGTTTCGCATAGAGGTCTATCTTCGGCACACCCCGTGCGCATAATGAAGATGCTTGCGAAAAGATAGGAGGTCGAGCGTCCCGCTCGACAACACCACCCAAGCCAATTCATAATTCATAATAAAGAATTCATAATTGGCAGATTTGCGCAGTGTTGTCGAGCGGGACGCTCGACCTCCTATTCTTTTTACTTTTTTACTCTTTTACCTTTTTACTCTTAAAAAAACAAGGCTTCTTTGCTCTTTAAAGAAGGCTTCTTTACATACGAAACAAGGCTTGTTTGCGGTGCAAACAAGCCTCGTTTCGTGTCCTGGTGTAATGTGTTGGTAATCAAGGAGGTGGGAGCGTGGTTTCGGGGCAGTGCCGCTTGCCGTCCTTTTGACGGCTGTTTCCTGCCCTTGTTGCGGCTTTTTCCCTTCTGTGGTCTGCCTATTTCTTTTCTTTGTTCTTTTTCTTCTTCGTTTCCGTCGCGGGCTTTTCCTCCACGGCTTTGGGCTGCAGCAGTGAGTTGTAGCGGTCGGGGTCGTTGAGGAGGCGTACGGCTTCTGCCATCTGTTTGTCGTGGCGCAGTGAGTTTTCGATGCTTCCTCCTTCGAAGTAGTAGGCTGAAATGATGTCGGCGGTGAGCATTTCCTTTATCTTCTGCTTGTTGTATGGGTAGTCGAGGTCTTTGGCTATGTTGTGCTTCAGCTTCTTCTTCAGTGCTTCAAACTCTTCTTTCGCATCGTCGTAATAGCCTTCGAAGCGTGCCAGTTTCTCGAGGTCCATGAGATATTTCTCGCTCACCTGGTCGTAGGTGAATCCGCTGTCTATCACCTTCTGCTTGAACTTCTCGTAGTCCTCGTCGCTGAGTTCAAATTCCGATGGCTTGGCTATGGTGGGGTGCGAGGCCATGTACTCTATCTCGTAGTTGAGCATTATGTCGGTGGTATCGACGCGTTCCAGGTAGAAGGCTATGTTGGGCAGCGAATCGGGCAGCACTTCTATGTCGGGTTTTATGCCTCCTCCGTCGCGCACTATGCGTCCTGCCGCCGTGCGGAATTCGTGTGTCAGCGAGTCAGCCACATGCTCGGTGTAGCCTCCGCGTGCGTGGCGGTAGTTTATTGCCTGTATGCATCTGCCGCTTGGTATGTAATATTTCGCTGTCGTCAGCTTCAGGTTGCCGTTGAATGGCAGCGGTATGTTCGGCACCTGCACGAGTCCTTTGCCGTAGGTGCGTGTTCCCATCACCACGGCGCGGTCGAGGTCTTGCAGTGCTCCGCTTGTTATTTCGCTTGAACTTGCGGTGCCTTCGTTCACGAGCACCACTATCGGCATCACCGTGTCTATGGGTTCGACGGTGGTCTTGTAGGTGTTGTTGGCGTTCTGTATCTTGCCTTTCATGTTGAGCAGTGTCACGCCTTTGGGCAGGAACATGTTGAGTATCGACACTGCTTCCTGCACCGAGCCTCCTCCGTTGTTGCGCAGGTCGAGCACGAGTGCCTTCGCGCCCTGCTTCTTAAGGTCGATGAATGCGCGTCGCACGTCCTTTGCGCTGCCTTCCACGAACTGGTTGAAGTTGATGTAGCCTATCCCTCCCGGCTGCATTCCGTAGTATGGCAGGTAGGGCAGCTGTATCGCCTTGCGCTCTATCTTGAATGTCATGCGCTTGCCGGTGGACGGCCGCAGCACCTTGAGCACCATTGTCGTGCCGGCGTCTCCGCGCAGATGGTCGCTCACATAGCTTGTCGTCTTGCCTTCCATCGACTCTCCGTCGATGCTCAGTATGACGTCGCCCTTCTTCAGTCCAGCCTCGGCGGCGGGCAGTCCGCCGTATGGCTCGTTTATGACTGCGCTCTTGCGTGTGAAGCTGTAGCTTATTATGGCTCCTATTCCGGCGTATTTTCCTGTGAGCATCTCCTTCATCTTGCTTGCTTTCTCCTCCGGGTAATACTCCGTGTAGGGGTCGAGGCTGCTCAGCATCGCCTTTATCGCCGTGCCCACCACCTCATCGGCGTTGAGCGTATCGACATACATGAGGTCGAGATTCTTGTAGATGGAGTTGAACACGTCAAGGTTTTTCGCCACCTTGAAATTGTGGTCGCTGCCGTTCTGGGCTGCCGTCATCATCGCGAACAGCATCATTGTGCATATCAACAGTTTTCGCATATTCTGAAATTCACTTGTCTTCGTGGGTTCTACAATACATATATAATGTGGAAGCACTGCCGCGCTCCTATGCCGGCGGGGCGTGCCGGCTGTGCTGTCGTTGTGCGTCATCAGCACTGCAAAAGTACTATTTAAAGCTCGTAAAACGCCCGTTTTGTCTCGTTTTTTATCGATTTTTGCACAAAAATCGAAATTTTCTTCAAAAAAGTTTGGCGGAAACGAAAAAGTGTATTACCTTTGCAATCGCAAATCAGAAATGACTTGCTCAGCAAATGCTTCAATAGCTCAGTTGGTTAGAGCACCTGACTGTTAATCAGGGGGTCGTTGGTTCAAGCCCATCTTGAAGCGCACAAAAAGGAATTACTCTTCTGAGTGATTCCTTTTTTGCTTTCCTTCACTTCCATGCCGTGCCCTGCACCGCAACTCCCGAAAGCTTCCCTGTCGCCCGCCGGCGTGCCGCCAATGTGCCCGAAAAAGCATGGACCGGACGCCCGGAAATGAAAAAATAACGGGTATTTCTGACATTTTCCGGCAAAAGTCTTTTGGTGTATGATTTTATTTTATATCTTTGCGAAATATTATTAAAGTGAAATCTTTACAGCGGATACGGCTTCTGACAATGAACAAAGGCAATATATTATATAAGGTGTATCACCTCTATGCCGACGGTTTCCGTAGCATGACCGTCGGAAAGGTGCTGTGGACAGTGATAATAATAAAGCTGTTCGTCATCTTCTTCGTGCTGAAGCTGTTCTTCTTCCCCGATGTGCTGAAGCAGAAGGCGGAGGGCGGCGACAAGGCGTCGTATGTCGCCGGCGAGCTTATCTCGCGCTGACGCCACACGCCAGAAACCTGAAAAGAGACATTTACCCTGCATCCCCGTGCCATAACGGGGCAATACCTAACCAAATAAAACTCAGATACAATGACACATCTATTGGCTATCGACCCAACACTCATCGACTGGTCGCGGGCGCAGTTCGCCCTCACCGCCATCTATCACTGGCTGTTCGTACCGCTCACGCTGGGTCTTGCGCTCATCATGGGCATCATGGAAACGTGCTATTATCGCACAGGTAAGCAATTCTGGAAGGACACTGCCATCTTCTGGCAGCGGCTCTTCGGCGTGAACTTCGCCATGGGTGTGGCGACGGGAATAATCCTTGAGTTTGAATTCGGCACCAACTGGAGCAACTACTCGTGGTTCGTGGGCGACATCTTCGGTGCGCCCCTTGCCGTCGAGGGCATTGTGGCGTTCTTCATGGAGAGCACCTTCGTCGCCGTGATGTACTTCGGCTGGCAGAAAGTGTCGCGCGGATTCCACCTCGCCTCCACATGGCTCACCGGACTCGGAGCCACCATTTCGGCATGGTGGATACTCGTCGCCAACGCATGGATGCAGTATCCCGTGGGCTGCGAGTTCAATCCCGACACCGTGCGCAACGAGATGACAAGCTTTGCCGAGGTTGCCCTCTCGCCGTTCGCCATCGACAAGTTCTTCCATACAGTCACTTCCGCATGGGTGGTAGGCGCCGTCTTCGTGTGTGCGGTGAGCTGCTGGTATCTGTTGAAGCGTCGCGAGCAGGAGATGGCACGCCAGAGCATAAAGATAGCAAGCATCGTCGGCATAGCATCCGCATTGCTGACAATGGCCACGGGCGACTTCTCTGCCGTGAAAGTGGCTGAGACACAGCCCATGAAGCTTGCCGCAATGGAGGCGTTGTACGACGGCGGCGAAGGCGTGGCACTCACTGCCGTGGCTGCTGTCAATCCTTTTGAGCAGCCCGACTATGCCAAGGGCGGCGAAGCACCGCTGCGCATTGCCGTGCCAAAGGGTCTGTCGCTGCTCGCCACACATACGCCCGACGGTTTCGTACCAGGCGTGAACGACATCCTAAACGGCTACACACGCCCCGACGGCAAGCGCGAACTCTCTGCCGAAGAGAAGATGGAGCGCGGACGCAGAGCCATCGCCACACTCGCCGAATACCGCAAACTGAAGGCTGCCGACGCTTCCGACAGGCGTCTGCCGGAACTCGTCGCACAGCTGAAGGCAGACATGCCCTACTTCGGCTACGGCTACATCAAGGACCGTGCGGAACTCGTGCCTTACATTCCCATCAACTTCTACGCCTTCCGTGTAATGGTGGGCGTCGGCACACTGCTCATGCTTTTCTTCCTCGTCATCGGACATATAGCGTGGCGCAAGGACATCACCGCATCGCGTCGCTGGCTTCACTGGGCAGCACTCGCCATGCTTCCGCTCACCTATGTGGCGAGCGAAGCCGGATGGATCGTGGCTGAACTCGGCAGACAGCCGTGGGCTATCCAGGACATGATGCCCACCGTGGCAGCCGTTTCCGACCTGCGTTCGGGCAGCGTGGCACTCACTTTCTTCCTCTTCCTCGTGCTGTTCACTGTGCTTCTGGTGGCGGAAGTGAAGATAATGTGCAACGTGATAAAGAATTACAACCTTAAATAAAAAACATGACCTCCGCATGGGTGCGAAGCGACGAAATGCGCTTCTGGACTTGCGGACCTAAAAAAAATACGTTATGACTTACGACTTTCTGCAACAATATTGGTGGTTTGTTGTCTCACTTCTCGGAGCACTTCTCGTGTTCCTGCTCTTCGTACAGGGCGCAAACTCAATGGTTTACAGTCTCGGCAGAACCGAAGAAGGGCAGCGCAAGGTGCTCGAATCGACCGGACGCAAATGGGAAATCACCTTCACCACGCTTGTTACTTTCGGCGGAGCGTTCTTCGCCTCGTTCCCGTTGTTCTACAGCACCAGTTTCGGCGGAGCCTACTGGCTGTGGATGATAATCCTCTTCTCGTTCGTGCTGCAAGCCGTCAGCTACGAGTTCCAGCTGAAGAAAGGCAACCTTCTGGGTACGCGCACCTACCGTTGGTTCCTCATTCTCAACGGCATCGTGGGTCCGCTGCTCCTTGGCGGCGCCGTCGCCACATTCTTCAACGGCTCCAACTTCATCGTGGAGAAGGCTTCGCTCACCGACATCGGTGCGCCCGTCATCAGCCGTTGGGCTAATGCTTCGGCAGGACTCGACGCCCTGTCCGACCCGTGGAACCTCATATTCGGACTCGCCGTGATGTTCCTCGCACGCATACTCGGCACGCTTTATATCATGAACAACGTGGAAGACGAAGACATACGGTCGCGCGCCAGCGTGCGCCTCGTGGGTGTCACGGTGCCGTTCCTGATGCTTTTCATCGCCTTCTTCGTGCGTCTTCTGCTGAAGGACGGCTATGCCGTCTGCCAGACGACGGGACTCATCGTCATGGAACCGATGAAATACCTGCACAACTACCTCGACATGCCGCTCCTCGCAGTACTCACCCTTGCCGGAGTGGTGCTCCTGCTCTATGGCGTAGTGCGCACCATCGTGAGCAAGACATACGTCAAGGGCATCTGGCCGGCAGGTATCGGCGTGGTCATGGTGGTGCTTTCCATGCTGCTTGTGGCTGGACTCGGCGGCACGGCATACTATCCTTCCAACGCCGACTTGCAGAGTTCGCTCACCATCGCCAACAGTTGCAGCAGCGAGTTCACCCTCCGCACCATGTTCTATGTGTCGCTTCTCGTGCCCTTTGTCTTCGCCTACATAGCCTATGTGTGGCGTGTGATGGACAGGAAATGAGCGTGAACCTATAGAAAAGGACTTCAAACGAAAGACAAAACATAACCATGAGCTTGACATTCAACCTGCTTAATGCACGCGGCGCAGAACTTGCCGCCGGGAGCGAGAAGATAATG
This sequence comes from uncultured Prevotella sp., assembly GCA_900553595.1. Classification (GTDB taxonomy): domain Bacteria; phylum Bacteroidota; class Bacteroidia; order Bacteroidales; family Bacteroidaceae; genus Prevotella. The sequence goes on from USEC01000010.1 coordinate 10,321, forward strand.
AGCGTGACCGACATCGCATGCATCGGACTGGTGGGAGTGGCTTATTTCGCCTTCTTCTTCATGCTTCTGCGCTACATCCTCATTCCACGCATAGCCAAGGCGAGGCCCGGAGGAAACCAAGGCGGATGGGACTGGGTGGAGAGCCACCTCTCCGCCATGTTCTGCGTAGTGTGGTTTTATGGTTTCATCACCTATTTCATCGGGACATTCGTAGGCGAGGTTGCCGACAATTGGGCGCACTCCCTGCTGTCGGTCGTGCCTATGGCGATAATCCATGCCACGGAGATGTTTGTGGGACAGAGCGACATCAGCGCCATACACAGCGACCGCCATGAGAGCGTCTATTTCATGATGCTCTTTGATACGAGCCATTTCTTCGCCATCGTGGTGAGCATGTTGTTCGTGTTCAAGCACCTCGGATTCTACATAGCATCAAAGTACAAGTTGGGTCTGGAGTCGAAAAAGAAGTGCCGTTACGACAATATCTACCTCTTTTGGGGCGTGAACGACGCCTCGTTGCAGTTGGCACGCAGCACGATAAAGCACGAAAATGAGCACGGTGCAAGTCACCTCGTCGTGTTCGTGAAGACCCCGTTGGAGGACAACGACGGCAACCAGCGCATCGGTTTCGGGCGTCTCCTTAACTTCATTTCGCTTAAGGACCGTGAACTGAACAAACTCGACAGCCTCGAAAGTTCCATCGTTATAAGCACCTTCCACAAACTCTCCACGCTCGAAACCAGCGGCGATGACGCAGAAAAGACCGACATACTGCGCGGCAGACTGAAGCTGAGGACGCTCGCAAGGCTCATAGACCGTCTGCCCGACGCAGCCGGGAACGGCGGCAGGGAAGGGCTTCACATATTCTTCCTGGGCGAAGATCGCGATGCAAACATCAATGCCACCATCAACATTCTCAAGGACAGCACCATCGCCGGAAAGTGTGTGAACATCTATTGCCAGACGCGTCGCAACTCGAAATCGACATGGATGGAGCACTACGACCTGCTCCATCCTGCCGAACATACCAAGATTCATATCATCGACACGGCATATCTCTCGGTGATGCAGCTGAAGTCGGATGTGGAACAGCATCCCGTGAAGTTCGTGTCGTGGGACACTGCGAAAGGCATTCCTACAACAACGTTCTCAAGTCTCATCATAGGTTTCAACGAGACAGGACTTGAAAGTCTGAAATTCCTGTACGAATTCGGTACGTTTGTCGATGAGGACGGTCACCGTCTGCCATGCGCCTGCACCGTGATGGACAACAGAATGGACAGCATCGCCGCAGGCTTCTACACCAAGGCTCCTGCAATGAAGAGCCGCAAGGAGGTGAGTCTGCTCAGCTGCGGAGTGAACGACGGACTCTATTGGCAGACCCTTGCGCAGCAGATAGCTTCGCTCAACTATGTGGTGATAGCTGCCGGCAACGACAATCTCGGCATAAACGCAGCCACGGATATATGCAACATGGCGTACAGGGCGCAGCAGCGGGATGCAACGACAAGGCTCACCGTCTTCGTGCGGGTTTACGACACGGGCAACCAGCACCGTCTTCAGAAAGTGGCCGACGACACAAACCGTCTCTACGCCGACCGCAACATTGCCATACGGCTATTCGGTTGCACGGACGAAATGTTCACTTTCAGCATGATTATAGACGACGAAACGCTGCGTTCTGCCAAGATCTACAACAAGACATACGCTATGGCAAGCGGCGGACTCGCCGATTCCGACGCCGACATTGATGAAGTATGGCAGCGCACGCTCGGCATAAAGCATCACACGGGCAGCTACTCGCTGGCTGAAATAGACGAGATAGAGCGTAAGCGCAACCAGAATTTCTGCAATTGCCTGCATAAGGCCACCAAGAACGAGATACTCCGACTCTGCCGGCAGTCTGACAATCCGTCCGTGGAGATGCTTACACGCCTCGCACAAATGGAGCATGAGCGGTGGGTGGCATACTCCGTTCTCAACGGATGGCAGCGTCTTTCGCCCGAAAAGGCGCAGGAAAGTGGCGTGACCAAGGACACGACACACCGCCTGCATGCCGACATCTGCCCCTGGGAGGAGATACGCTCGTGGGACAAGGCGGCACAGGAGACGGCGCGCAACTACGACTATGCCGTGGTGAAGACCTCCATAATGCTCGGAAAGGCACCTGTTCCTGCCGACCGATGACGCCACCGACAAGGCGGCACGGCGGCTTGCCTCACGGCTACTTTTAACACCAAAAGCAAGAAAACTATGGACAAGAACAATTACAGACCGGCTCCGATGGATACCAGGGACATACGGCTCACACCCGAACTGGAATCTCTTGTGGAGTATATGTCGCGGAATGTGCATGAAGTATGGGCTGCCACACGCATGGCACAAGGCTGGACCTACGGCGTGAAACGCGACGATGCCGAAAAGAAACACCCATGCCTCGTTCCCTACGACGAACTCAGCGAGGACGAAAAGACCTTCGACCGCAACACCTCTGTTGAGACGGTAAAACTGATTCTGAAGCTCGGTTTCAAAATCAGCAAGACCTGAACCGCCGGCATCGTCTGCCGGGTCTGGGCGGATTCTGTCCCTTTCTGCCTGACGATAGACTTGCTGCAAGACAGCAGACAGAAAGTGGAAGGGGAAAAGGCGGGACGGTGTGTGGTTTCGCTTGCTGCTCGATACTGATTTTCAACGACTTTTATTGCTTTTCCAAACAAGGCTTCTTTTGTCTCAAAAGAAGCCTTGTTTGCGTTTGAAAGAAGCCTTGTTTGGAGACAAAAGAAGCCTTGTTTTTTTTAAAAGTAAAAAGGTGAAAAAGTAAAGAAGTAAAAAGACTTGTTTAAGAGTAAAAAGGTGAAAAAGTAAAGAAGTAAAAAGGCTGTTTAAAAGTAAAAGGGTGAAAGAGTAAAAAAGTAAAAAGGCTGTTTAAAAGTAAGAAGGTAAAAAAACAGGATGTCGAGCGTCCCGCTTCGCGGAATCTGTAGCTAAAAGTTTACTGGACAGCCTTGTTTGAAAAGCAGTGGAAATGCGGTTGTTTGGCAACGGCTTTGAAGCCTTTGCCGGGCGGCACTGGATGAGGGCGTTATGGGAGGCGTTTTGGCGACTGCTTGCCGGCATTCCGGCGGCGATGAAGCGGCGGTTTCGTCAGCTTTCTTTCTGCCGGTAGTTCACCGGCGACATCCCCACCTGCTTCTTGAAGAACGTGCCGAAGGCTGAGGCGTTGGGGAAATTCAGGCTGTCGGCTATTTCCTTGATGCTTCTGTCGGTGGTGGTAATCAGTGAAATGGCCTTTTTCGTTATTGCCTTGAACACCAGTTGCTGCACGCTGCTGCCCGACATCTGCTTTACGAGCGTGGTGAGATATTTCGGCGAGAGGCACAGCCGGTCGGCGTAGAAGCGCACGCCGCGCTCCCGAGTGTAGTATTGGTCGATGAGCTGCATGAGCTGCATGTAGGTCTCAAGCTTGCGGTTCGGCGCGTTGTCGCCGTCCTTCGACATTTCGCGGAAGATGCTGCACAGCCGGTAAGTGAGCGAGAGTAGCAGCAGGCGCCGCTCGTTGGCGGCGAAGACGTTGTTGTCGCTGTTGCCCACGGCAAGCAGTTCGGAGTATTTTGTCAGCTCGTCCTCGTGCCCGGTGTGCATCACCCAGCACGCTCTCGGATTGAGAAACTCTACGAACCGCATCCCGACGACGGTGCTGCCGAGTATGTCGCGGATGGAATCGACGCGGTAGAGTATTATCACAACGGAGCAGTCGGCACTGCAATCTGCCACCGAGAAGCACACGCCGTGCGAGAGAAACGCCGTCTCGCCGGTGTTCACTTCATAGTCCATGCCCTTGCAACAGAGCGTGAATCTGCCCGATGTGCACACGATGATGCCCACATCGGCAATGCGGAAGCGGTCGAAAAAGGCTTCCGGGAAAGAGTTTATGTTGCCGCACGAACAGCAGATGTCCTCATTGTCGGCAATCTGCTGTTCGAGTATGTCAATGCCATTCTTATTGTTTTTCATTGCTGCTGCCGTATGTTGGTGGCGAAGATAGTGAAAAAATATTGAATGGCAAAGTTTTTTAAGTCTGTAACTTCGGTTCTGTCACGCCTTTTCCCGTGTCGGGTGGGATACTGCCGCCGGCGGAATCGGTTGTTTCCTTGCTTCCGTCGTCCGGCTCTTGGCTTAGTAATTGACGAATCCTTCCCTCGTGTCCTTCGATATATCCCTCTTCGGCCACGGCACGACGAGCATCAGTCCGGCGAGTATGAGGCAGGCATATATCGTCCATCCCGACATCTCTTTTATCGCCGACAGCGTGGCTTGCACCTGCACTTTGCCTTTTGCCGACATCGCCGCCATGTTCTGCGCCTCGGTCTCGCTCTTGCCTTGGTATTGCATTCCGCGTGCGGTCTGGTCGTAGGTGAGTGCCGTTTCGGCGTTGGTGCGGTCGTAGTCGTGGGCGTATCGTGTGATGTAGTATTGCTGTCGGTGCTGTAACACCACTTGGTAAAGTGCCGAACCTATGCCCGGTGCTATCACCATACGCACTGTCAGCATGATGCACACCCATGTGGAGAGCAGCTTGTAAGGCATGCGCTGGTTGGCATACACGGCTATGAGCGAGTAGAGCAGCATCATTCCCGTGGCGCGTATTACTACGGGCCACTTCATACGCTCCAACATTCCTGCCGTCTGCACCTCGAAATACATGAACAGCGAGGCGGCGGCTATCAGCACAAAACCGAGGGCGAAGAACCATTTGAAGTGTACGCCCTTGCTGTTGAGTATGAGTATTGTCACCAATCCTATGAAGTAGCCCAGCAGAACCCAGTTGCCGAGTGCTGCCACCTGTATCTGGTCGGTCTTCATTCCCACGCCCACGAAGATATTGACGAGCATGGAACTGGAGTTGCACACCATCAGTCCGATGAAGAGAAGTATGCCGCCCTGGATGCTGCGCGACTTGAACGCCTTGAGCATGAAGTATGGCGAGCGGCGGGTCTTCTCAAGATAGATGAACAGAAGGGTCGTCGCCACGCATATAACTGTGGCCCAGCGTATGGAGGAGTCGTCATACCAGTCATACACCTTGCCATAGACCATCACATAGATGAACGAGCAGCACATCAGGCAGAACACCACTACGTTGCCGAATTTTGAGAACGACAGTGGGCAACGTTTCGTGGGATAGGGGTTGTAGGGCATGCACACAAGGGTGATGAGCAGTGCCACGAGTATCGCGCCAAGCATGGCATAGTAAACCATCTGCCACTGGTAGTTGTAGGCGAACCATGCCGTTATCCATGTACCGATTTGTCCGAGGAGCATGAAGAAGAAGTAGATTATGGGTTGGCTGGCCTTCTTCTCCGTGTCGAGCGCGTCCCATCCCGCCTCGTCCGTTGGTTCGTTGCCCGGCGTCACGTTGCGCGTAGCCTCGATGCCGAAGCCGTATTTTATGAGCGTGAAGAGGTTGCACATGAGCAGTGTCTGCCTCACGAAGCCCATTATGAGGCTGTTGAGGGCAAGGATGAAGAGGCTGTCGGTGTTGGCGCATATATAGCTTTGCACGGCGAGAAGCGAGAATCCCACAAGACTCATCATCTTCTGACGGCGCACACTCACCAAGGCGTAGAAGAAAGGCGAGAACGCCGCCATGCCTATGGAGGTGACGAAGCTTATGAACGCTATGTGTTCCGACTGGATGCCAAGCCCTCCCACCATCTCACTGCTGTTCACGGTGTAGGCACCACTCACCGTCATTATAGGTATGAAAAGTATGACGAGGAAAGCTATGCCAAGGGGCTTTGGCACCCAGTTATAGAACGGAAAATTCTTAGGCAGATGCTCCGGCACTGCCGTATATATCTCTGCTTGTGTCATTTCTTAAGTTGGACCTTTACAACGACCATCATTCCGGCAGCCAACTTCTCGTTGTCTTCCTTGCTTATTCCTTCAAATTCGATGCGGACGGGCACACGCTGCTGTATCTTTACGAAGTTGCCGGCGGAGTTGTCGGTTGGTACGAGTGAGTATTTTGAACCTGTTGCGCCCGAAATGGCAGTGATTTTGCCTTCAAACTCCTTGTCCTTGAAAGCATCGACAGTCATTATCACCTTCTGTCCCACATACAGTTTCTCCACTTGCGTCTCTTTGTAGTTTGCTATCACCCACTTCTGGGTGTCGGGCATAATGTAGGTTATGGTCTGTCCGGCATTTACTGCCTGTCCTTCCTCAAGCGTGCGGCGTCCGAGTTTGCCGTCGCATGGGGCGGTGACGACGCAGTACGAGAGGTTGAGCTTTGCCATTTCCAGGGCTGCCTGGGCGCGTTCTATGGCTGCTGCGGTGTTCTTCTTGCGTGTCTGCACCTCGTTCACGCCCGAATAGGCGGCTTTCTGCTGGCGGCGTGCGGCGTCGAGTTTCTTCTTTGTGGCGTTGTATTCGGTCTCTATCTGTTCGAGTTGTATGGGTGTTGCGGCGTTGCGTGCCACGAGGTTCTGGTAACGCTGGCGGTCTTTCTCAAGTTTGGCAAGACGTATTTCTATCTCTGCGATTGATGCTTCATACACTGTTGCCGATGTCTGCGTGGTCTGCAACGAAGCATCTACTACGTTGGCTCCTGCCATTGCATCTTTGAGTGCTGCTTCAGCTTCCATCACACGGATGCGGTATTCACGGTCGTCGAGCACAAGAAGTGTGTCGCCTTTCTTCACATCCTGGTGCTCCTTGAAGTATATTTTCCTTATGTATCCCGAAGCACGCATGTTTACCGGTGAGATGTACTGCTCCACCTGGGCGTCGTCGCTCTTCTCGTTCGACTTGTAATCCATGAACAGACAGGCGATTTTCACTATGCCCCAAACGAGGATTGCCACACCGATGAGACTTACCAGAATCTGGCGTATGCGCTGGCGTTTAAGCTGTTTGGCGGTCACTTCGTGCGACGACTGTGTTGCAGCGTCGTTGTTGTTTATGTTGTTATTGTTTGTTTCCATTTCCGTTTTTTGTTTTAATGATTTGTATTGTGGTCTTTGGGGTGCGGCTGGGGTGTGTTGTGCGGCTGGCGTCGGTGCTCCGTGCCGTGCCGGTTCACTTCATGAGCTTTTCCAGTTGTCCCGTCAGTTTCAGCAGCGTCAGGTTCGACACCTGATAGTTGAAGTGCGCCGTTAGGTAGTTGTTCTGTGCGTCGCTCATGCTCATCTCGTCCTGCAGCACTTCCGTCATCGAGGCTATTCCTTCGCGGTAGCGGTCGCTTGTCACCTTATACACATCCTCGGCAAGCAGATAGTTGTCGCGCTGTTTGCTGAAATTGCGCTGGTTGTTGGCGAGGTCGTTCACGGCGTTGGCATACTGGGTCTGCATGCCTTTCAGTGCATTCTCGTACGACAGGCGGGCGTTGTCTATATCCACCTGCGCCTTTCTTATCTTCGAACGCTTCTCGAAACCGTCGAACACGGGTATGCGCAGCGACAGACCGATGCCGTTCGACTTGTACCAATGGCTCGATTCACCCGACTGGAACCAGTTCTTGAATCTGTCGGTGAAAGCCGTGTAGGTCCAGTTGCCGGTGAGTGCAAGCGTGGGCAGGTAGCCGTCCTTGGCGAGTTTCTTCTTCTGTTCCGCCAGATTCTGCTGCGTGCGCAGCAGTTGCAGCTCGTAAAGGTTCTCGTTAAGCCCCGTGAGTGCGGCGAGGTCTGTCCGTTCGATGTCGGCTTTCTCCACGGCTATGTCCTTGTCGGCGGGGTAGTCGATGATGTATTTCAGCATGTTGTACTGCTGTGTGAGCATCGCCTTGGCGTTGTCGTACTGCACGCTGAGGTTCTCCAGATTCACGCTTACACGCTTCACGTCCACGCTCAGTGCCATGTCGTTGTCGTGAAAGGCCTGTGTGATGTCGCGCAGCTCTTCGAGTCGTTTTATGTTGTCCTTGATTATTCCTATCTGCTCCTCGGTGTTCTGCGCCAGATAGTACATCTTGCTTATCTGCACAATCAGGTCTTCCTTTGCCTTGGCGTACGACAGCGTGTTGAGGCGGTCGAGTGTCTTCGAGATGCTCAGTGCGGTGAGTGCTGTCTGGCTGTAGAGCGGCATTTGCAGCTGTATGCTTGCCGACGAGTTGTATTGCAGTGTCTTTGTGACATTGTAAGGTTTGCCGTATGCACTGCCGTCGGTCACCGATACGGGAGGGGTGAAGTTGTCGTTAAGTCCCGCACCGATGTTTATCTGCGGCAGAAGTCGGGCGCGGTTTTCACTGATGTTGTGCTTGCCTTTAAGCACATTGCCCTCGTAAGTCTTCAAGTCAAGGTTTCGCTCGATGCCCATTTGCAGGCACCGCCCCAACGACAGCGTCTCCTGCGCCATTGAAACGGCGGCAAGGAAGGTCAGGGAAAATGTGAACAATGTTTTTTTCATACCTATAATAATGTTACGGCTGCAAAGTTACTGACTTGTCACCGTATAGGTGTATTCATAAAATATCACAAGTTGTTCATATTTTCTCTTTGTTGTTTTTCCTACGTTTCTGCCGTTGCTGAAAACCGTTGTCGATATGCCGGTTTTGCCATCGTAAATTCCTTCATTTACAAACAAGGCTTCTTTTGTCTCCAAACAAGCCTTGTTTGCAATGTAAAGAAGCCTTGTTTGGAGACAAAAGAAGCCTTGTTTGAAAAACGGGGAAATTTCGGCTTTGCAGCAATGGGAATGCAGCTCGCCGTTATGTATGGATTTAGCTTCGTGAGACCCGTAGGCAGAAGCTCTTGGATAGCAGCGTTGGAAGCAGGAAAAAGGAGGTCGGGCGTCTCGCCCGACAACACTGGCAAGCAATTCATAATTCACAATTCATGATTCATAATTGGCAGGTTTGCGTAGTGTTGTCGGGCGAGACGCCCGACCTCCTATTGTTGGTTTGTACCTTTTCGGGGCGTGACTGTCTTTTACATCGGCCTTGCCGTCAGCACGCAGGGTTTCTCAATGCGGATGCGACTTTCTCCTTCCGGCAGGAGAACGGTGCGTTGCAGTGTTCCGTTGAGGCTGTATATGCTGATGCGCTGCGGCTTGTCAAGGCGCAGGGTGAGCCATTGTCTGCCGGCTACCTTGAGTGGGAATGTGTCGCAATGTGGTGTGGCGGTTTCGGTAATGCCGCTGGGGAGGTCGGCAACGATGTTGCTGAAGCGGCTCCAGAAACCTGAGGTGCGGTAGAGGTTTTCGCATCCTTCGGGAACGTGTACGGTCACATTCTGCGGGCGGCACTGTGCGAACGGGTAGCTGTCGCCATCGCTTCCGGTCGGCGGCGTCATGGCGTGGCAGTAGATGTCGGTGAGATACTGGCATCCGCAGAAGGCGTTGTCGCCCAGTTCCTCGATGCTTGCAGGGAGCGTTATCTGCATGAGCATGGGGCAGTTGCGGAAGCATTCCGGTCCGATATAGCGCAGTGTCGGTGGGAGTTTAAGCGAAGCGAGGTTCGTGCAACCCATGAACAGGTAGCTGCGAAGCGAATCTACATGCAGTTGCAGGTCGAGTGAGGTGACGAACATGTTGCCGACGAACGGCGACAGACCGTCGGTGGCGGCGAATCCCCTCACTGTGTAGTCTATGCCCTGGTAGCTTATCGTGGCAGGAATGGTGATGTCGCCCGTGTACATGTTGCCGTCTGACGGTATCGCCACCTCTGCATAGTTGCCGTCACCGTCGTAGATGGCGTTGTATTCCACGTTTTCGTGTATGAAGGTCTTGGGCAGTGCGGGGAGGTCATCGACGAACTTCGTGAACATGCTCCACTTTGCATTGCTTCTGAACTTGTCGGCGAGGTCCTGCTGTACATGTATGGTCACGTTCGTGGGAACGGGCAGATTGTCGAAAGCGTCGGCTGCCACGCATTCGGGCGATGCGGGATATACATAGATGTCGGTGAGTGCCTGGCATCCGTCGAAGAGTCTGCCGCCGGTGGCCTGCAGGCTTACGGGCAGGGAGATGGACTTCAGTGCGCGGCATTTTCTGAATGTTTCGCTCCCCATCTGTTTGAGCGACCGCGGCAGTTCGCAGCTTGTGAGTCGGCTGAATCCGTTGAATGGCGCGCCGAAAATGCCCTGCTTCGTCGTGCTGTTCTCAAAGTCGAGAGCCTTGAGCGACTGCAGTGTGGAGAGGTATTGCAGGTCGTTGTCGTTGAGTTCGCCGCTTATGTTGAGCGTTTCCACCGCATCGGCGTCGGGCGTTGCCAGCAGAAGTGCATCCTGCAACTGCCCTTCCTTGCCCACTGTAACGTTGCATTCTGCCACGAGTTGTGACTGTGTGTAGCCTTTGGCCTTGATGTAGAGCGTGTCGGTGTAGAGCGTTATCGTGCCGTCGGCGTGCTGGTTGTAGGTGCCGCCGCAGAGTCGTTCCTGCACTATTGTCTTCTCCATGCCTTTGCCGAATGCCGCTTCATACCTGTATTCCGAGCCGAGAAGCGGCTTGCCCTCGTACTTTCTGTTGTCAGCGAAGTCGTCGTTCAACGTTGCGTTCTTAGTGTCGCTGACGATGCTTACCACCGGCACTTTGCGCCCGTGAGCCTGCGCCACCACCTCTTTGCCCTTGGCGTTGAGCACGGGGCGCCATTGTGTTGCGCCTTCTTCGCACGCCATGAGTTGCAGATAGTCGCCCTCGACGGCTTCCACGGTGGGGTTTATTTCAAAGTCGAGAGCCTTCGTGCTGCCTCCGTCCAGTGCCACTGTCTGGCTGCCGAAAGCCTCTGCGCTGCTGCCGTCGGCATGGCACAGCTGCCATTGCATCTTGCCTTTCCAGTCGCGCAATGCGGTGAGTGCAGACAGATGTATGTCTGTCCGGCTGCCGGGGGTGAGTGTTGTGAGCGTGGTGTAGAAGCCTTCGTATGTGCCTTGGCATTCGAGTGTGAGCGGAGCGGCGTTGTCCTCTTTTACCGGCGCGATGCCTATGACCGCCTGCTGGTTGTTGGCAAACTCGAAAGCCTGACTTGTTGAGGCGAGGGCGGAGATGGCGAAGTAGCCGTTTCCGCTTCCGTTCCATCCGAAGTTGAAGTGGAAAAGGTTGTCACGGTAGCCGTCGAGCACGAATCCGTGTGCGCCGCGTCCCATCCGGGAGTCGCCGGTATAGATGACGGGGCGGTCGGCATCGATTTCGTGTCGCATCATGTTTGCCCACGTTTTGGCATTATAATCGGCGGCAGACAGAAGGCGTGTCGTTGCGGCGTAGCGGAAGTGTTGTGTGAGTGCACCCGGCACAAGCGACTGGGGAGCACCGCTGCTTTCAGGGGCGTAGTTCATTTTCACCGAGATTCCGGCATGGCGCATGAGCAGAGCCACGGCTCTTGCCTGTTCTGCGGTGTACGACTCGTAGGACAATGGCATGTTGTCCCAGTCGTAGCGTGTGTGTCCGAAGTCGGCGGTCATCACCGAATCCTTCCAGATGTGTGTGGTGTTTCCTGCGCCGTTGAGCGGCCATTTGTGGTAGCGCATGACTATGGTCATGGCTGTTGCTGCGCATCCTGTGGGGTAGGAGAGCGGTGTCAGCTGGTTGAACGGCGCCCATTGTCCCCATTCGGCGGTCTTCAGCAGACGTTCGCCTTTGTGTAGAGCCGAGTGTGAGGGGGCTTGTGCGGCTGCGGGGAGGGCGTTGTACTGCGCCTTGTAGCCGTCGAGCAGGAGGGTGAGTCCTTCGGGGAGGGCGTCGCCGGCAAGCGGGCTGTCGGTGTAGCCCAGTATGCCTTGCATGCGTTCGTCGCCTGAAACGATGACGAGCTGCTTACTGTTGGTGTCGGTGAACAGCCAGTAAGCCTCCGCGTCGGTGCTTTCGGCCGGTGCTTTTCTGAGGGTGCTACGCCCGTCTTTGGCGTTGTCTGCTTGCAGCAGGACGACTGTCGTGTTGCTGCCCTTAGCCTTGAAGAAGCCTTCAGCCATCTTCTCTGCCTCGGCGAAAGTGCGCTTCTGGGCATTGCTGGAAATTACGGAAGAGAGCAGAACACATATCGTGATGAAGAGTCGTGTGTGCATAAGATTTTTGTTTTTGAAAGTTTAAGAGTCATTGATAAAAGCCACTGCCCGTCGGTTTCCGTATAACCGTTTGGAAATGAGCGAGCTTTAAGTAGGGTGCAAAGTTATACAAAAGTTTTGAGAAACAGCTTTCCGAGCGTTTTTTTATTTGGGTCTTGCATGGCTGGAAGTTTTTACCGGACAGCAATATATTTGAGTCTTGCATGGCGGTGGTATTTGTTTCTCAATGAGTTATGCAATTGTCCATTATCTTCCTTTAACCCAAATCGGTCATTAGACCGAAACAAGTGTGTTATAATAATTTGTCTTTCTTTTCCACTCTGCTTCGCCTTTGTTTCGTCATCTTGCCGCCGTCCGCGTCTCGCCATAGTCCGCTATGGCTTCAACACGAACGTTGCAATCTGCTCGAAACAAAGACGAATCAGAGTAGAAATCTAATGACCGATTTGGGTTTAACTTCCGGCGAAGCCTAACTTCCTATAACTCCCGTTTTGACCCACTGCCCCTTGATTTCCAACCATGTTTTACTCCGTTTTCAAACAAGGCTTCTTTGCTCTGCAAACAAGCCTTGTTTTGAGTGTAAGGAAGCCTTGTTTGCAGAGTAAAGAAGCCTTGTTTGAAAAGCGGGCGTGTGTTGATGCGGAAACGGATGTAAACCACCTCTTGCCGGAAGCCGCCGTCAGCAGCCTTTGCCGTCGATGCTGCATGACGCTCCGCTTGGTATGTCGCCGTTCACGACATCGTCGTTGCTGAAGGTCACGCCGCCGTCTTCCGTCACAAAGCAGGGGATTCCGATGTAGCCGTTTCTCCTTGCGTCGTCGAAGGCAGGGCTGGCATCGCGCAGACGCAGGAATTCCTTGAGGTTTCTCACATGCTCACCTATGTCGATGAGCTTATAGTTGGGGTTGTCTTTGAGTTGCTCCTTCACCTGAAAACAATCAGGACAGGTAGCCATAACATATACTTTTATCATGTATTTGGGTTAAAGAAGATTAGAGTGTTGGGCCAATTTAGTTTCCCTCCTTCACCCAACCGTTGTAGCCGGAGTCGAGTTCTATCACCTTGTAGCCGTTCTTCACGAGGATTCCGGCAGCCTTCTTGCTTCGCTTTCCGCTACGGCAGTTCACGGCAATGACCTTATTCTTAGGCAGGGTTGAGGTGGCTTTCTGTTCGAAATCGCTTTTCAGCACATCTATGTTTATGGCCTTTTCAATGTGACCCTCGGCAAACTCCTCGGCAGTGCGGACATCAAGGCGCACCACAGTGGTGTCGGCAATGGCTTGTTTGAACGCTTCTACCGACAGACTCTCGAAGCCTTTGTCCTGCGCCTGGCAGGAGAAGAGGGCGAAAAGCAGGGAAAATAAACTCATGATTCTTATTGTTTTCATTCTTTTATATGGTGTGTTTGTTGTTCATCTGTTTCTCAATCCATGCCATCAGAACCGCGACGGCATAGCGTTGTTCGGCTTCTGTGAGTTCTCTTCCGGCAGGAATATGGTGCCATTTGGCGAAACATCCGCGGCAACAGCAGCCGGTGGCGTGCTGCGCCAAAAACACGGGATGTCCACGCATGGGTGTCTGTCGGCCGTCGTTGGGAATCACGGCGGGTGCCAGACGCTTGGCTATGAAGTCGCGGGCATGCCGGCGTATGGTGTCGAGTCCCTTTTCGCCGATGTAGTCCAAGTCCTTGGCGGACAGGCGGAACTTCATGCGGAACTCCGATTTCGCGAGGCGTTCAAACAGGTCGGTGAGGTCGTACGACTCTTCAGCCGGTTTGCCGCCCGTGCGCTCCGGCTCTTCTTCCTCCGGGAACAGGGATAGTTGCGCGTGCTTCATGCTTATTCGTAAATCGTTGCCACAATCCTGCGCGGTCCGCCATAGTCGCGGAACTCGCATAGATAGACGCCTTGCCATGTGCCGAGGTTGAGGTGTCCGTCGGTGATGGGGATGGTGATGCTCACGCCGAAAAGCGAACATTTGGCGTGGGCGGGCATGTCGTCGGCACCTTCCAGCACATGGTCGTAATACGGTTCGTTCTCCTTCACCATGCGGTTGAGTATCTTTTCCATGTCGGAGCGCACGTCGGGGTCGGCGTTCTCATTTATGGTGAGGGCGCATGAAGTGTGCTTCACAAAGAGATTGAGCATTCCCGCCTTTGGCAATGGCTTTGGCAAATTGTCAAGAATCTCGCGGGTCACTATGTGGCATCCCCTGCGTTTTGCAGTGAGTTTGAATTCTGTCTGTCGTATCATAAAATCGTTGTTCGTCAGGATTTACATATTATTGGCAAGCGGTCCAATTGCATCTTTGTTTCATCGGATGTGGCATTAAAGCCGAGTTTGCGAGAATAAAATGGCGTTACTGTCTTTTGAACCTCATTGTTTATAATCGCATGCTCATGGTGAATCGACTGTTAGCAACTTAAAGTGCATCTAAAAACAGAAGACCTTTTCTTGTCGTTTGGTATTGTTGCTTCGGACTTGTTGGCTTGTCAGGAAGTGTTAGTTCCAGATAATCGTTTTTAAGCAATGGTTCTATATAATTCTTAAAGTTTTTAAACTGATATGTAACACCAAGTAATCCGAAGATTTCTTTTCTGAATTTTGGTTCTTTGCAGAATCGAAGAATTGATACGGCTTTGTCGTTTGTGTCATTCTTGACATTGCCATCAGCTCTGTTTCCAACTCTGTTACTTGACATCCAAAAAGTAACAGAGCTGGTACATAAATCGCTCTCGAACTTAACTTCATTTCCCGTTACTTCTTTCCAACTGTTCATCATATTGAATCCGTAGCCTATTGTTTCCGAAAGGTTTACCAAGCGGAATACCTTGGCTATGATAGGGTTGCGAGGATTGGAATAAAGTCTATGACCAAGTTTGTCGATAGGCACGGGGTATCCTCCGGCATTGAAGAATTCCACCCTGTCTGTATAAATGTGAATGCAGGAATGTACGGTGCTCCACGGGTCAAAATGAGACAGCATATTAACTAATGCTTCCCGCAAAATTTTGAATCGTGAACGGTCTTCCACATTGAAACCTTCGTCATTCATCAAGAATGGAGTATCTACAATGAGACGTAGGCGTCGAATCATGATTTGGTAATAATCCCAAAGATTGTCTTGCTCTGGTATGCGATAAGTGTATCGGGTGCTTGCTTCGAGCACGCTTTTACCTGGAATTTCTACCAGATCCATCCAAAAAGTCGGAACATATCGGCGTACAAACTCATAACGTCCGAAGCACATCAGTCCGCCATAACAGAGATGTCCGTCTTCATCGCAGATTCCGATTTGTTTGCAGAAGTCAGGGATGTCGCCATTGGCGAGATAGGGACGGTTGCTGTATAATTTGAAGTAGTTGCGGTAGTCTTTTATAGATTCTTCGTTGAGCATGGACAGGTCGGTCTGGAGAAGAAACTCTTCCGACTTGATACCGAACGACTGATTGTGGAACATAGCCATGATTTCGCTGTTGGTCGCTCTTTGGTCGCCGCTTCCGAAACGTATGAATGTGTTCTGTGGACTGTTGTAGTAAATTGGCTTTTGAGGTGAGGAGGCAATGTGAAAAGCCAAGACCTTGTGGTCGTCTATGTTATAGAGAGATGCTTTGGCTTCGATGTGTGCATTGAACTTTTGGGAACGGAGAGTTCCGAAGAAATCTTGTTCAAGTTTCTCCGCATTGGCAACCCCAGTGATTTCAAACTTTTTCCCAGTCTGCTTTACTCCAAGCACAATCCATCCTCCAGAAGTGTTGGCAAAAGCACATACTGTTTCCCAAACATTCTTTGGAAGTTCGCTCTTGGCTTCTTTTGCTTCGAAATCTTCCCATTCAATGTCGTTTATTCTTTCTATCAATTCATCCTTGGTCATGGCTATGAGATATATTTAAATAGAAGAGAGGCAGAAAACGAGTTACCACAAATCCGCATTTGGCGTTGGTAGTTTCGGAGATATGCATGTCTTCGCATTTGCCCGTTTGCTTTTTATTGCTTCAAAGATAGGCAAAATATGTCAGTTGCAAGGATTTTTGTGGAGATTTTTGTCCAAAACATCGTTTTTTCGCTACCTTTGTCGTTGTCAAACTCGGTGTGTTGCATGGCAAAGAATGCCGTAACCGTAGGCGATGCGGCGCAATGGGATGGCTTGGACGGTGAGGATAAGATTACAGTATGAACAAAAGAAAATAATATGAGACTAAACAAAATACACCATGTGGCAGTGATATGCTCCGACTATGAGAGGTCGAAGCAATTCTATACCGATGTGCTCGGACTGGAAATAAAGAGCGAACATTATCGCAGGCAGCGCGATTCCTGGAAGGCTGACTGCTGGCTCGGCGATGCTTATGTCGTGGAACTGTTCTCCTTCCCCGACCCGCCGGCGCGCCCTTCATATCCCGAAGCCGCCGGACTTCGCCATCTTGCATTTGAGGTGGACGACTTGGATGCGGCTGTCGGCGAACTCGATGACAAACAAATAGCACACGAACCGGTGCGCACGGATGAATATACGGGCAAGCGTTTCGTGTTCTTCAGCGACCCCGACGGTCTGCCGATAGAACTGTACGAGAGGTAAAAGTCGGAAAGGATATTGCAGAGTGTTGCTGCCATCCAGACATAAGCATGGCGTTTGGTGTGACAACTGGAGCAAAAAATAAGGATGGCAGGACATTTTCGTCTTGCCATCCTTTTTATATATATGTTCTTATGTCATTTCCTTTTGCCTTTCTCAGAGCAGTCCGAGCGACTTGAGGCGGCTTTCTATTGCGGCAACGCCACCCTCCACATTGCTCTCAATGTTCAGCGGCATCACGGGATCGTGCAGCGACATGCGCAGCAGCCACCATCCGTTTTCGTCGGCATTGGCGCAGCTCACACGCAGTCCCTCGTAGTTTGGTTCGACGATTGTCCATCCCGGCACTTCCGCAGCCTTCGCCTTCATGTCCTCAAGCACTTTCGCTCCGTAGGCCTTGAAGTCGGGGTCGGTGAGCTTTATCCTTATCTCCTTGCTTTCCTTGGGCTGTTTTAGTGTGGCGATGATTTCGTGCAGCTGCTTGCCCTGGCGGTTCAGTCTGGCGGCATGGACGATGAGTTTGGCGGCAAGGTAGGCACCGTCGTCGAGGAAATGGTTCTCGCGCAAGGCGGCATGGCCTGATGTCTCGATGGCCAGCCAGCACTCTTCGCCGTTGGCATTGAGTCTGATACCTTCGTTTATTACGTTCTTGTAGCCACGGCGGAACCGGTGGTGTCTGCCGCCTTTTTCGCTGATGAACTCGGCAAGTCCGTCTGATGTGACGGAATCGGTGACTATGGTGCTTCCCGGATGCTCTTCAAGTATCACGGAAGCAATGAGTGCAATGAGTGCGTTGCGGTTTATCGGTTCACCCTTGCGCCCTATGATGGCAGAGCGATCGACATCGGTGTCGAAAATCACGCCGAGGTCGGCGCTGCTGTCCTCCACTGCCTTGCATACCGAAGCCATGGCGTCGCGGTCCTCGGGATTGGGGATGTGGTTGGGGAAGCGTCCGTCGGGTTCAAGGAACTGGCTGCCCTCTGTGTCGGCACCGAGCGAACTCAGTATCTTCTGGAAGAATCCTCCGTTGCCGTTTCCTGCATCCACAATGATGTGCATGCCTTTAAGCGGATGCGAGTAGTCGTCGGCTTTCACGCCTTCGCAGATGTAGTCGGCGATATGGCGCGAATAGACTGCCATGAAGTCGAGTGCCGATGTGTTGCCCTTCGCCCCGTTGAAGGTGTAGTCGCCGCTCTCTGCTATGGCGAGAATGGCGGCAATGTCCTTGTTGTCGAGTCCGCCCTTGGGGGTGAAGAACTTCAGTCCGTTGCGGTTGAAGGGCAGATGGCTTGCCGTCACCATGACAGAAGCCGTGGCATTCACCTGCTCGCTGATGGTGGTCATGAACATGGCAGGGGTTGAGGCAAGACCGCAATCGACGACATTTGCGCCGGCATCCACCGCTCCTTTCACGAAGGCACTCTTGATGCTGTCGCCCGAAAGACGGCAGTCGGTACCTGTTGCGATTGTGGGAACAACATTGCCTGAAACGCCTCTGAGCCAGCAGACAAACGATTTCGCAATTGTCTCAATCACTTCCGGGGTGAGATTGACGTGCTCTCCCTCAATGCCTTCGAGAGCCACGCCTCTTATGTCGGAACCATTCTGTAGTTTTTTCCAATTCATAGTTTTGTTGTTTAGATTAGTAGGAAACAAAATTATATAATATTTTTCAAATCCCAAAACTTGGAACGGGCAAATCATGCGGTTGCCGGAGTTTTTGCCGCCGTCGCTACAAATCCTTTGGGCAGAGAAAGACGGAGATGTATATCACGCCGGCAACCATAAGCGCCGTCCCCAGTCCTACATAGAACGGGGCTATGACTGATGGTGATGCCAAGGAGCATCTTCTGAGCATTAAGTCCCTTTGTATGTATAATGTGGTTTGTTATAAAACGAAAAGAGCAGCAAAGTTTAATCACTTTGCTGCTCTTTGTGGGGATGATGCGGCCTTTGGCTCAGAGCACTACGTCCCTTTGTAAAATGAAAAGAGCAGCCAAGTGATTAAACTTTGCTGCTCTTTGTCGGGATGAGGCGACTCGAACGCCCGACCCCTACGTCCCGAACGTAGTGCGCTACCAACTGCGCTAAATCCCGATAGGCTTATTCTAAAACCTCATGCAAAGATAAGAAAATAGGATGAAAAGTCCAAGTAATATGTCTTTTTTTTGCTTTTTTGAAAGAAAGTTGCTGAAATATTTGCAAGAACCAAAATAAAATGTTACCTTTGCACCCGCAAATAAGGCTTCCCGCCTTGTGAGGCATAAATTATAATGGTGCCATAGCTCAGTTGGTAGAGCAAAGGACTGAAAATCCTTGTGTCCCCGGTTCGATTCCTGGTGGTACCACTTCAAAAAGAGTTACTCTGTCGGGTGACTCTTTTTTGTTTTTATTCTTTTTCTTCATTTACTCCCCATTTATTTTGTTTTTTTGGACGCATAATATTATCTTTGCATAAAATAGGCTGCACTCGGCAATTGGCAAGCACGCTTTGCGATGCTCGTTTGCAATGCCTACACTCTGACAAAACTCTCTGTGCAAAGTCGCACGGGTACGAATGAAAACATAAAAGCAGATGAAATGAAACCATCCGACTTCATAAAAAAACTGATGAGTCGCTACCTTGTCGGCAATCTTCTTGCCATGGCTTTGGTAGTGGCGGTGGCGTGCGGTGGCGTGAAATACGGTATAGACAGATACACTCATCACGGCGAGGAGATAGCCATCCCCGATGTGAAGCACAAGCTTTACGGCGATGCGGAGTATCTTATCACGCAGGCAGGACTGCAAGTGCAGGTCACCGACACCGGCTATGTGCGCAGTCTGCCGCCCGGCTGCATCCTCGAGCAGAATCCGGCGGCGGGAGAGAAGGTGAAGTCGGGACATATAATATATGTAATAGTGAACGCATCGCACACGCCCACCATCACCGTCCCCGACATAGTGGACAACAGTTCGCTGCGTGAAGCTATGGCGAAACTGTCGGCTATGGGTTTCAAACTCACGCAACCTGAGTATGTGCCGGGCGAGAAGGACTGGGTTTACGGGCTCAGAGCCGGCACGCGCCATGTTGCTACCGGCGACAAGGTGTCGGTGAACGACGCTCTGACGATACTGGTGGGCAACGGCCAGGTGGGCGACGATGAGAGCATAGACTATGTGGATGCGCCCGTTATCGATATGGAGGAAGAGGGTGCGACCGACGATTTCCATGAAGTGACAGCCCCTCCTCCCGGCGAGGAATGATGCCGGCTGCGCCACCGGGCGCACTGCACCCCACACTGACAAGAAAAAGAACGATATGACAGAAGATTACAACATAGATGCTTTGGAGCCGGCAGAGGAGTTTGACGACGAATCAGGCCAGCTTTACGAACACTTCCGCTTCGATGCCGATCCGGGCATGAAGCCCGTGCGTGTGGATAAGTTCATGTGCGAGAAGATGCAGCACTCCAGCCGCAACCGCATACAGAAGGCCGCCGACGCCGGTTTCGTGCATGTGAACGACCGCCCCGTGAAGAGCAACTACAAAGTGCGTCCCGGCGATGTGGTGACGCTCATGCTCGACCGTCCGCGCCATGATTCCACGATAGAGGCGGAGGACATTCCGCTCGACGTGGTGTATGAGGACGCCGACCTCATGGTGGTGAACAAGCCGGCAGGGCTTGTCGTGCATCCGGGAGCGGGCAATTTCCACGGCACTCTGGTAAACGCCGTGGCGTGGCACATGCGCGACATCGACTCATACGACCCCAATGACCCTGAAGTGGGACTCGTACACCGCATCGACAAGGACACGAGCGGACTCCTCGTAGTGGCAAAGACGCCGCAGGCCAAGACCTCGCTGGGAGTGCAGTTCTTCAACAAGACAACGCACCGCAGCTACAACGCACTCGTGTGGGGCAACTTCACCGAGGACGAGGGGCGCATAGAAGGCAACATAGCGCGCGACCCCAAGGACCGTCTGCGCATGACGGTGTATTCGCCGGAGTCGGGCATCGGCAAGGAAGCGGTGACGCACTGGCGTGTGCTGGAGCGTTTCGGATATGTCACACTCATCGAGTGCATCCTCGAAACCGGGCGCACGCACCAGATTAGGGCGCACATGAAGCACATCGGCCATCCGCTCTTCGGCGACGAACGCTATGGCGGCTGTGAGATTCTGCGGGGCAACCGCAGTACAACCTACAAGGCATTCATTCAGAACTGCTTCAAGATATGCAACCGTCAAGCCCTGCATGCCCGCACACTCGGATTCGTCCACCCCGTGACCGGCAAGCAGATGGACTTCACCTCCGACCTCCCTGCCGACCTCGAGCAGCTCATTGCCAAATGGCGTGTCTATATAAACGGCACCACAAACGACACCTTCGAGGATCGGTGACAGGCGAACAATCTACCAGATAAATAAAAAACGAATAACGACAAATACATTATATATATGGAAACAATTAAAAGAAATATAGCCATCGTCTGCGGTGGCGACTCATCAGAACATGATGTGTCGATGCGTTCGGCACAGGGTCTGTACTCTTTCTTCGACAAAGAGCGTTACAATGTCTATATCGTCGATGTGAAATGGCAGGACTGGCATGTCGATCTTGAGGACGGACGCACCGTCCAGGTGGACCGCCGCGACTTCTCTTGCGTCATCGACGGCAAGGTGGTCGTGTTCGATTATGCCTACATAACAATTCATGGCACGCCGGGTGAGAACGGTGTCATGCAGGGCTATTTCGAGTTGCTCCACATACCTTACAGTACGAGCGGCGTGCTCGTCGAGGCAATGACATTCGACAAGTATGTGCTCAACAACTATCTGCGCGGCTTTGGTGTGAATGTTGCCAAGAGCATTCTGCTGCGCCGCGGCGAGGAAAACCGTTACAGCGACAGCGAGATTGAAAACCTCATAGGTATGCCGTGCTTCGTGAAGCCGGCTGCAGACGGCAGCAGTTTCGGCGTGTCGAAAGTGAAGAATGCCGACCAGCTGGCTCCTGCCCTGCGTGTGGCGTTCATGGAAAGCGACGAGGTGATGATAGAAAGCTACATGAAAGGCACCGAAATCTCAATCGGCTGCTACAAGACAAAGCAGAAGTCGGTGGTGTTCCCGGCAACCGAAGTGGTGACAAGCAACGAGTTCTTCGACTACGACGCCAAGTACAACGGACAGGTACAGGAAATCACTCCGGCACGCATAGCACCCGAAACGGCGAAACTCGTGGCTGAGGAGACGAGCCGCATCTACGACATACTGCACTGTAACGGTATCATCCGCATCGACTATATCATCACCAAGGACGAGCAGGGCAACGACAAAGTGAACATGCTTGAGATAAACACCACGCCCGGAATGACCGCCACAAGCTTCATCCCGCAGCAGGTGCGTGCCGCCGGCCTCGATATAAAAGAGGTGCTTTCAGAGATAGTCGAGAACCAGTTCTAAGCGTTTACACCACCGGTAGTGCCGGCAACGGCATCCGGTAAACATACTAAATCAACATAACCATGATTACCGAAGCATTGAAACAATTTGATGCCATACGCCCCTTCGAACCTGAAGAGTTGCCGGAGGTGTATGACCGTCTGCTCGCCGACCCGCAGTTCAACAAGGTGCTGGCCTACCTCTATCCCGGAATACCCGTGGAAGCCATCGCTGCAAGAATGCGTCAGTGCGCCACCAATATAGACTTTCAGAAGGTGTTTTGCTACGAATTCGTCAAGAAACTGCTGGCAAAGGCAAGCACCGGCTGCGACATTGACATACAGTCAATTGACATTGACAGCCGCTACACATTCATAAGCAACCACCGCGACATAGTGCTCGACTCGGCTTTGCTCGATGTCATGCTCTTCGACTCCCACTGTTCCACCACCTGCGAGATAGCCATCGGCGACAATCTGCTCGCCCTTCCGTGGGTGAAGGACCTCGTGCGCATCAACAAGTCGTTCATCGTGGAGCGCGGACTGCCCATGCGCCAGATGCTCATGGCAAGCAAACGCCTCTCCGAATACATGCACTTTGTCATGTCGGTGAAGCACGACAACATCTGGATAGCGCAGCGTGAAGGACGCGCCAAGGACTCCGACGACCGTACGCAGGAGGCTCTTCTGAAGATGATGACAATGGGCGGCGAGGGCAGTCCTGCCGAGCGTCTGCTCAGTCTGCACATCGTTCCGCTCGCAATATCCTACGAATACGACCCGTGCGACTTCCTCAAAGCCCGTGAGTTCCAGCTCAAACGCGATGTGGAAGGATGGAAGAAGTCGGCAATGGACGATGTCGTGAGCATGCAGACCGGCATCATGGGCTACAAGGGCATGATACACTATCACTGCGCACCGTGCATTGACGAGTGGCTGAAGAGCCTCGACCCCGACATGCCCAAGACCGAATTCTATGCCAAGGTAGCTGAGCATATCGACAACGAAATCTTCCGCAACTACCGTTTGTATGCCGGCAACTATGTGGCTGCCGACCTTCTGGAAGGAGGTTCGCGCTTTGCTTCACATTATACTGAGGCAGAAAGCGATGCGTTCAAGCGTTACATCGACGGTCAAATAGCCAAGATACAGCTGCCCGATGCCGATGTTCCGTTCCTCCGCGAGCGTCTGCTCACCATGTACGCCAACCCTGCCTTCAACCAGGCACGCGTGCTTCAGAACGCATGATAACCCATTTCCAATAGCAACGGCATGAAGCATAAGGCGGCAGCACTACTCCTTTCGGCGGTGACGGCACTCAGCGGCTGCACCACCGAAGCCTACGACAGCGGCGACGGCAGGTATTCCTACCTCACTGCCGACTTTGTCGTGGCGCACACCTCCGCCGGAAAGACGGTGGATTATGTGGTGTGCGACAACGGCGAACGGCTCGTCCTCTCGCCGGCCTATCGTGTGGAGTGGGCTGAAAAGGCTGACACTACCTATCGTGCCCTGCTCTATTACAATGCGGCGACGGCTTCGTCATTGCCCCGTACGGTCGTCGCCGTTGCCGCATCACAAGTGCCTGTGTTCCGTCCCTTACCGGCTTCCATGCTTGAAACCGTCGCCACCGACCCGCTGACAGTGGAGAGTGTGTGGCTGTCGGAGAACGGACGCTACATCAATCTCGCCCTGCTTCTGAAGACAGGAAAGCCTGACGGCACCGCCGAGGGGCAACGGTTGGGACTCGTTCTCGACGGCGTCAGCACCGCAGCCGACGGTACACGTTGCGCCATGACACGCCTCTACCACTCGCAGGGAGGCGTCCCCGAATACTACACCTCACGTTATTATGTCAGCGTCGATACCAAGGACTTTTCTGTCGACGCTATCTCCATTGAGATGAACACTTACAACGGAAAAGTGACAAAGGCAATTGCCTTTTCTGATAACAGCTTGCGATGAAATCTGTTATAAAAAGCTTCCTTGAATAGCAAGTTGTGGTTAAAAACTCTTAAAGTCGGGGTTAAAACCATAAAAAATCATCTTAAATATGTTTCGGTACGGGTTTTTTGCTTACATTTGTACGTTCAAGTACTACCTTTGACAAATGGCTGAGAAAGCAGAAGCCCAGGAATTTGAGGCTTTATATAAGAAAATCTATCCAAAACTCTATTACTACGCACGTGGTTTTGTCGGCGACAACGATGCCGAGGACATAGTTGCAGAGGCTTTTATGGATTTATGGCGTCGCCGGGACGAGATTGATTTCGGCGACAGGATAAATGCGCTACTTTCGCGTTCGGTCTATACACGCAGCATAAACTGTCTGAAACACCGCAATATGTCGGTCTCACACATAGCCCTGCTCGAAGAGTTGAGCACGCGTCGCCGTGAACTTTTCGATGCCGACTCGGCGTTCTCGCCGCAGCGCCGACTTGAGATTGACGACCTGCGCCAGCACCTCGTCACCGCCATAGAGCGTCTGCCCGACCGTTGCCGCAAGGTGTTCTGCATGAGTTACCTTGACGATATGCGCAACGAGAAGATTGCCGAGGAACTCGGTCTGTCGGTGCGCACCGTCGAAACGCACATCTACAACGCCCTGCGCACCCTGCGCAAGCTCCTTCGCAGAGCATAGACGGCAGTACGGCGGTGTTCTTATTACCGTTCGTCCGCTTCTCTGTCTGATATTTCCGAAACCCCGCTTTTCCGTTAAGTATTTTGTGTTGTACGACTGTTATATATTTAAACTTTCGCATATCCGGCATCAAAAAGTAGGCGAAGCCCTTTCGGGCGTGCTGAAAAAGGTTCTTTTGCCACAATGATTTCCGGCTTTGCAAAATCAGGATTATATAACGAACAGCAGTATTTCTTAATGGATACATTCGACAAAAGCATAATAATAAAGTACATAAATGCGCAGTGCTCGGAGGAGGAACTGGCTGAACTTGTGGCATGGACAAGGTGTTCCGACGACAATGCACGCGAACTTTTTGAAGCACAGCAGTTGCACATCAAGCTCAAAGGCTGCACCATTCCTTCTGAAATGAAGGCCGAAGCTCTTTCCAAAATGCACGAAATGCTGGTGAACGATATTCAGACAGCACGTTAAAACCCCTATATGGCGGAAGCGATTACAGGTCGCTTCCGCCTTTTTTTGTTTCCTTCGCGTCCCTCCGTACGCACTGTCCCGCCCCGTTTCCTAACCCAAATCGGTGTTTCAAAACGGGAGTTGGCAGAAGTTATCGGAAGTTTATCCGCCTGCGGCGGATGGAAGTTTGTCCGTAACGCGTTCTTCTTTTAGACCGATAATTTATAACTTTGCACAAGCAACTTTAAAGGCATCGTAATGAAAGCATACACATACATAGAGAAAGGCAGGTTCGCCCTGACCGACAAACCCCGTCCCGTGATTCTCGAACCCACCGACGCCATCGTGCGTGTGACGCTTGGCAGCATCTGCACGAGCGACCTCCACATAAAGCACGGCAGTGTGCCGAGGGCCGTTCCCGGCATCACCGTGGGCCACGAGATGGTGGGAACGGTGGAGGAAATCGGTTCCGAAGTGAAAGGCATAAGCGTGGGCGACCGCGTGACAGTGAATGTCGAGACCTTCTGCGGGGAGTGCTTCTTCTGCAGGCACGGCTATGTGAACAACTGCACATCGCCCCACGGCGGCTGGGCTCTGGGCTGCCGCATCGACGGCGGGCAGACGGAATATGTGCGCGTACCCCTTGCCACGCAGGGACTCAACCGCATCCCCGACACCGTCAGCGACGAACAGGCACTCTTCGTGGGCGACATCCTCGCCACGGGCTACTGGGCTGCGCGCATAAGCGAGATAAGCGAGGAGGACACCGTGCTCATCATCGGAGCCGGTCCGACGGGCATCTGCACCCTGCTCAGCGTCATGCTGAAGAAGCCCGGACGCATCATCGTGTGTGAGAAGTCGGAAGCGCGGCGTGCCTTTGTGGCTGAACACTATCCCGAAGTGCTGCTCACCACGCCTGATGAGTGCCTCGCTTTCGTCATGGCAAACAGCAGCCACGGCGGTGCCGACAGAGTGATAGAGGTGGCGGGTGCCAAGGACACGTTCCGTCTGGCATGGCAATGCGCCCGGCCTAACGCCATTGTCACCGTCGTCGCCCTCTACGACGAACCCCAGACACTGCCCCTTCCCGACATGTACGGCAAGAACCTCACCTTCAAGACGGGCGGCGTGGATGGCTGCGACTGCGCCGAAGTGCTCGGTCTCATAGAGAAAGGGCTCATCGACACCACACCCCTCATCACCCACCGCTTCCCGCTCAGCGAGATAGACGAGGCCTACCGCATATTCGAGAACCGTGAGGACGGCGTGATAAAGGTGGCGGTTTACAACCGATAATTCTAAGAAAGGAGAGAAAACGACAATGGAAAACCCTTATATAAAACAATATCCCACCCTCATGGAGGGCAAGAAACTTATGTATGTACACGGCTTCGGCTCGTCGGCTCAGTCGGGTACGGTGGAGATGCTGCGCACGCTCATGCCCGGAGCCACCGTTGTGGCACGCGACATTCCGCTGCATCCCGATGAGGCTATGGATATGCTGCGCCGCATGTGCGACGAGGAACAGCCCGACCTCATCATCGGAACGTCGATGGGAGGCATGTACGCCGAGCAGCTGCGGGGCTTCGACCGCATACTCGTGAACCCGGCTTTCGAGATGGGCGACACTATGGGCAAGCACGGGATGATAGGTAAACAGACATTCCAGAACCCAAGAGCCGACGGCGTGCAGGAGTTCATCGTCACGAAGTCGCTCGTTAAGGAGTATGCCGAGGCGACGCAACTGTGCTTCAAGGACATCGACGACGACGACCGCAGGCGTGTCGTCGGACTCTTCGGCGATGAAGACCCGCTCGTACACACGTTCCCTCTCTTCGCCGAGCATTACCCCACGGCTATACACTTCCACGGCGAACACCGCCTGTCCGACAAGGTGGCGATGCACTATCTCATCCCCATCATCCGTTATATCGACGACCGTCAGAGCGGACGCCAGCGTCCCATCGTCTATATCGACATCAACGCCATGCGCGACAGCTACGGCAACGCCACGGCAAGCATGCACAAAGCCTACGAGATGCTGCTCGAAAACTACTCGGTATATGTCGTGGCTGCCGCGCCGACGAACCGTCCCGAACAGATTGCCGCCGACCAGGCATGGGTGGAGAAGTACCTCAGTGCGCCTGCCTACGACCGCCTCGTGTTCACCAACCAGCTTCCGCTGCTCTACGGCGACTACTTCATTTCCCCCACATCATGCCCCGACTTCATGGGGGCGATGATAGAGTGGGGCAGCGACGAGTTCAAGACCTGGGACGAGATAATGGTGTATTTCTCCCGGCTCGGCGGACAGTAAGGTCGCAATCAGCATACAGGAGGTCGAGCGTCCTTTAAGAGTAAAAAAGTAAAAGAGTAAAAAAGTAAAAAGTTAGGAGGTCGAGCGTCCCGCTCGACAACACTGCGCAACTCGGCTAATTATGAATTCTTAATTATGAATTGTTTGGATGGTGTTGTCGAGCGGGACGCTCGACCTCCTTTTCATTTCTTGATTACTGTCGTGGTAACAAAAAACTGTTACTTCACAAGCACTTTCATTGTTCTGTCACCGCGCTTCACGATGTTCAGTCCCTTTTGCGGTGCGACCATGCGGCGGCCCTGCATGTCGTAATACTTCGCTGCGATGTTGCCTGAAGCCGGAGTCGCATCTATTCCGGTGGTCTTTATGTCGGTGAAGTATCCTGTGGTGTAGTTAGCCATTTCCATGCCTGTCTTGTTTTCGTCGAAAGGCACGGCACCCACGAGTTTTTTGCAACCCGAAAACATGTTTTCACTGGGCACACATGCCGTTGTCACGAATTTGTCGCCGACATAAATTGCGGTTAGGCTATTACAGTCGTAGAACATGCTGCTCATGTCCGTCACGTTCTGTGTGTCGAAGTTGGAGAGGTTGAGCGTGTTGAGTTTGTAGCAGGTGTAGAACATATAGCCCATGTTCGTCACATTCCGTGTGTCGAAGCTGGAGAGGTTGAGTTCGGTGAGGTATTTGCAGCCTATGAACATTCCGCCCATGTTCGTCACATTCCGTGTGTCGAAGTTGGAGATGTTGAGCTCGGTGAGCTTCGTGCAGCCATAGAACATGCCGAACATTTGTGTGACATTCTTTGTGTCGAAGTTGGATAGGTCGAGTTTGGAGAGCTTGCTGCACTCGTAGAACATTCCGGTCATGTCCGTCACATTCTGTGTTTCGAAGCTGGAAAGGTTGAGTTCGGGGAGCTTGTAGCATCCATAGAACATATAGTCCATGAACATCACGTTCTTCGTGTTGAAACTGGAGAGGTTGAGTTCGGTGAGATATTCGCAGGCATAGAACATGTCGGTCATGCTCGTCACGTTCTGTGTGTCGAAGTTCGAGAGGTCGAGCGTTGTGATGCTGCTGCATCTTTCGAACATTCTTTGCATGTCCGTCACATTCTTCGTGTCGAAGCTGGAGATGTTGAGCGATGCGAGGCTGCCACAGTTGAAGAACATCCACCCCATGTCCGTCACGTTCTTCGTGTCGAAATTCGCGAGGTCCAGCTCTGAAATCTTGACGCATTCATAGAACATTCCGCCCATGTTCGTCACATTCCGTGTGTCGAAGCTGGAGATGTTGAGCGTTGGGAGGGCCCTGCATCCGGAGAACATCCAGCTCATGTTCGTCACGTTCCGTGTGTCGAAGTTGGCGACATTGAGCGTGTTGAGGTTGCTGCAGTCGTAGAACATCCATCCCATGTCCGTCACATTCTGCGTGCTGAAGTTGGATGCATCGAGCTTGGTAAGGTTGCCACATCCATTGAACATGCTTTTCATGCTTGTCACATTCCGTGTGTCGAAGTTGGAGACATCGATTGTGTTGAGGTTGCTGCACCCATAGAACATTGATGCCATGTCAGTCACGTTCCGTGTGTCGAAGCCGGATACGTTGAGTGTGGCGAGGCCGTAACATCCATGAAACATGTCCGCCATGTCAGTCACGTTCCGTGTGTCGAAGTTGGAGACGTTGAGTTCGGTAAGCTTGCCACAGCCGTTGAACATGCTTTTCATGTCCGTCACATTTTCCGTGTTCAGGTGTTCAATGCCCTCGATGGTCTTTAAGTCATAACATTCCTTGAACCAGTAGTGGCAACTTGTCGGGCGTGCGTCGGCAAAAGAGGCATCGAAGACCACCTTTTCAATGCTGTTTATGATTACATTTCCATCGCCGTCTTCTTTCACAGACCATCCAGGCACTTCATCGGAGCTGTTCAGCTGATATGCCCCTGCGGGTTTTTTAGTGTCGTGTTTGAATGTCAGTGTACCGTTGGCTTCGTCCAACACTGCATACGACTCCGGCTTTTGGGCCGACGCTTGACTACCCCATACGGGCAGACACAACATGATTACGAACAAAAAACGAGTAACCAGTGGAGATGATGGTCTTGTGCTCATGTGAAATTTGTTTTTAGTCGATGGTTAATACTGTTTTTGTAAATAAGACTTATCATTTGCGAAAATACGCAAATAGATTTAGATGCACAAGCTATTCTGAAGAAAAATGGCGGGAGCGTGGACTATTCACGTGTCAAAACGGAAGTTATGGCTTAACTTCTGAATTCTTAACTCCTGTCTCCTAAACTAATTTCCCCAATCTGAAAACAAGGCTTCTTTGCACAGTAAAGAAGCCTTGTTCGCAATCAAAAGAAGCCTTGTTTGGAGTGTAAACAAGGCTTCTTTTTTTCGGTAGGTGTAAGTCGCTGATTCTCTTATAGTTCTTTCTTTGCCTGTAACGCTTCCAAATACTGCACCAGACCCCAGCGCACTGAGCGCAGACCGAACTGTTCCGTGTGGATGTCTTCGGGCTTCAGCCACATGCATTCGGCGGCATCGTCGTCGGCTTTCAGCGCAGAGATGTCGCGCACCTTGCACTCGAAGAAGGCGTCGAGCGTGGGTACGTCTATGCCGCAGTAGCGATAGACATTGGGCAGACTGAACAGGTATTTCGCCGAAACAACCTCAAGTCCGGTCTCTTCCTTCACCTCGCGTGCCACGCCTTCCTCTGCTGTCTCGCCGGCATCAGCGAAGCCTCCGGGCAGGTCGAGCGTGCCTTTGGCAGGCTCGCGCTTGCGCTTCTCCACAAGTATTGCGCCCTCTTCGTTCACAATGAACGCCACGTTGGCGGCGCTGGCATTCATAAACAACTCGAAACCGCAGTTCTCGCACTTGCGGCTCTTCTCTCCCATTTTGTTGAAGTGATGACTGCCGCATATTGGGCAGTACTCGAATTTCTCTAACAGATGCATCGTGTTCTTTTTCTTTTATCCCGTGAGGCAAAAGCGCGCCACACCATTTCACATTGCTTAAAAATAGTTACAGGCATGAGCTTTATTCTCTTTCGACTGCAATATTACTAAAATTTCATTATCTTTGCAAAATAAACTACAATAAATCTTTACAACCATGACAAAATTTAAAAGCTATCTGTTCTTTTTCTTCATGCTGTTCGCTACGGCGACTGCGTTTGCTGCCGAACCGTTCGACATTAACCTATGGCCGAAGAAGGCTCCCAACAGCAACGGGATAAAGAACGACACAGCACGGGTGCGCGTGTTTCTGCCCGACGCCCGTCATGCCACCGGACGCGCGGTGCTCGTATGTCCGGGTGGAGCCTACATCAATCTGGCAATGCAGCATGAGGGCTACGACTGGGCACCGTTCTTCAACGACATGGGAATAGCGACCATTGTGCTGACATACCGTATGCCGCACGGCAACCGCGAAGTGCCGTTCAGCGACGCCGAAGAGGCCATGCGCCTCATCAGACGCAACGCCAAGGAATGGAACATAAACCCTGACGATGTGGGAATAATGGGATTCTCGGCGGGCGGACACCTCGCATCGACCATCGCGACACACTCGAAGGACGACGCGAAGCCCAACTTCCAGATTCTCTTCTATCCCGTCATCACCATGATGCCGGGCTTCACACACATGGGTTCGCACGACAATCTGCTGGGCAAGGACCCGAAGAAGAAGATAGAACAGCTCTACTGCAACGACCTGCAGGTGACACGCGCCACTCCAAGGGCGTGCATAATGCTCTCCGACGACGACCATGTGGTGCTGCCATGCAACGGCGTGAACTACTACACGGAGTGCTTCCGCCACGATGTCCCCGCCTCGCTCTATGTCTATCCGTCGGGCGGACACGGATGGGGAATACTCCCGTCGTTCAAGTATCACATCGAGATGCTGCTCGACCTGAAGGCGTGGCTGCGAAGCTTTTAGGCGTGGAAAGGAATGGAAATCGCGACAGAAACGATTACTGATAAAACTACGATCAAAACTTAAACAACAAATCTATGAAGAAAATCTTTACTTTTCTGGCATTGCTTTTCGTGGCAATGACAACAGTGACCAGCGCTTATGCCGCCGATACTGACGCGGACGGTGTAATCCTCGGATTCGACAATTACCGTCCGGGTGGCAGTTCCTTCAGATGGAAGTTCGACATCGACTTCACCAAACAGAAGTTCGTGGCTGTCGTGAACGTGAACTCCTGCAGAAAAGGCGAGCCCGACGAGAACATCGCTTCCATCGGTACCGACATCAAGAACGACCTCAGCGAGCTTGAGGATGGAGGCAATATCCACATCTATTATACCCTTAATTCAAAGACACTCAAATGTTTCTATCTTTCAGGTGCCAACGAAATAGGTTCGTGGAGATACACCCTTGAAAAAGAAAACGTTACCGGCGATGTGACTATCGAACTCTCAAGGCAGTTCGGTCTGCGCATAAACGGCGAACAGGTGTTCAACCCCTCGCAGCTGGAACTGCTGCTCAAGCATTCTAATCTGCAGTTCGGAAGTATGGAAGGCACACACCGCAGCCGTGCCACCTATACTAAAACGCGCGTGTCCGACACTTCGTTCGAGGCTGTTGATGCTACCTCCAACACCGCAAAGGCAAAACTTCTATACAAAGGCACCTACTCACGCTACGATGCCGCCAAGGTGCTCTACCGCCCGACAAGCTTCACTGAGGCAGAACTGACACTGAGCCAGCTCGCTATCGACGGCAAGGTGCTCGGCGATGTCGTTGTCAGCGGCGTGGCTTACAGATGCTATGAGTCGAGAGGCGACGACAGCCCCGGCAAGATAGACCTGACTCTTGAAAACGGTAAGGGTAAGATTGTGAACCTCGGCGAAAAGGGTACCGAACTCGCACTCACCGAAGGTCAGGAGATAGAGGTGCCTTCAGTGGACGCCAAGTTCTATGGCGGAAGACTGGAAGGAGAAGTGAAATTCCGCATCGGCAGCGACGAACTCGTGTATGACCACTCTGTCGCTGATCCGGCGAAGAACACATATACCAACGCATTGGCAACAAGCTTCAGCGGTTCCGACAAGGAGTATGAAGGCAAGACACTCGTTGTAAACAACTACGGCGACGGCTTCGCCGACATCGCAATCAACAACATTGAGTTTGCAAGTCTGGCAGGTCAGGACCTCGGCAACCTCGTAATCAAGGGAGTACCTTATTCTTATAATGCTACTGGCGAGCAGGTGTTCGCTTGCGAAAACGTAGAGGCCATACTCGAAAACAGCCCCACCGACCTTATGAAGAACTTCTCCGGTGTGAAGCTTGAAGGCAAGATTTCGGGCAATGACACCTACTTCGTTGTGGAAGGCAAGGCTCTGTCCGACATGCCCGTGAAGCTCGTCTTCGGCAAGGAGATTGCTGCTTTCACCACATACACAGCCAAGCAGTCGGTGCGTCACTCTTCATTCCTCGATGAGGAAGATGCTGCCACACTCTCAGTGCGCCCCGCAGGCGAGGGCAAGTATGCCATCTGTCTCACCAATATTGCCGATGAAAGCTATCTCACCTTTACTGCCGACGCCACCACACACACCAACGGCGAAGTGACATACGCAGCTGAAAAGGTGGAAGTTCCGATGATGTCTCTTGGTTGGATTGGCGAGAACGCATACATTTCCATTAAGGAAGCCAAGAGCGAGGGCAACCGTTTCTACGGCGTATTCACTGTCGATCTCGGCGGATACGGTGCACAGGGCTACACAAGCTACATCTACACAGTGACATTCGGTGAGGAGTTCACCGGCATAAATGCAGTGAACGGCGCAACGGAAGCCACACCGGTGGAATACTACACCGTAAGCGGTACACGCGCAAATGCTCTCCAGAAGGGTGTGAACATCGTGCGTATGTCCGACGGCAAGACCGTGAAGGTGGTGAAGAAATAAGGAAATTAGAATACGACAACCAGTCCATGTGGACTGTATAAATAAAGCGGTGCATTCCCGGCAGGTCGGGGATGCACCGCTTTATTTGTGGTATAATTGTTGAGTTTAGTCTTACTTCAGCAACGACTTGATTTCAGTGTCGAGGTCGGCAATCTGTGCATCGCGCTTATACACGTTGCAGTCCTTGTCGAGAAGGAAGAATGTCGGCACGCCCTGCACGTTGTAGTTGGTGATGACATTGGCGTCGTTCTCGCTTGCATGCACGCAGACCCACGGCAAAGCGGCGGTCTGTGTCTTCCAGAAGTGCTCGTCGCCATCAACGGAAACCTGGTAGATTTCAAATCCGGCAGCGTGGTATTTGTTGTAAAGCTCGCGCAGAACCATGATGCGTTTCATTGAGTTCTCGTCGGCAAACGAGTGGAAGTCGAGCATCACGACATGGCCTTTGAGCTGCGACAGAGTGCGTATGTTGCCGCGGTTGTCGGGCAGAGTGATGTCGATTACGCCCGTTGTGTTCACCCGGCTGGCCTCAATCTGCGTGGCAGCTTGCTTGTTGCGCACGATACGGATGT
The DNA here is from genome assembly GCA_900553595.1 of uncultured Prevotella sp. Classification (GTDB taxonomy): domain Bacteria; phylum Bacteroidota; class Bacteroidia; order Bacteroidales; family Bacteroidaceae; genus Prevotella. Next base: position 44,222 of record USEC01000010.1, read on the forward strand.
CCTTCATGCCCTCGATGGCGATGTTGTGGAGGTTCTTTCCGCGCTCCGCTTCGGGATAGAACGTATCCCAACTGGTGGCAACGGCGGCGAACACCTTGATGTCTTCTTCACTGTTGCGCGGATTGAATATCAGCGTTGCCTGGCGACCGAGGTTTATCGTCTGGAAAAGGGCGAAGTAGGAGTAGGCGCGCATGGGCTCCTTGAAGATGTAGTTGAGCTTCACATTCTGCTTGTAGTCCTCTATTACGCGTGTCACACTGTCTGCCACTGCATCTACGCCGAGTGCCGGATTGGAGGCGATGGCATTCACCTGCGACTGCAGGTTCATCTGCATCACGGTGAGTTGCTTTATCGTCGCACACTCTTCGGAACCGCTCACCTCGTAGCCGGATGCCATTGTCGGGTAGGAGGCCTTTATGCCTACGGTCTCGGTGGAGTCGATTGCGATGTTTATGATCTGTCCGGCGATGCGCAGACGGTAGAATTCGGGGGCGTCAACAGACTTGCAGTCGAAGCTGAAGGCACCGTCGTCGCCCAGCTTTACGGAGTCGATTGCCACGGCACCGTTAAGGCTCATGTTCTCGAAATAGAGTGTGGAGTCCTTGGCATCGGTGATGGTTCCTTCCACACGGAACTTGCGCTGGTCGCATGAGGTGACGCCCATTGCCACGAATGCCAATGCTGCCATGACGGCAGACTTTGTCAGAAGTTTTATGTTCATTTCTTGTCGATTTTACGGTTTTTGCTTGCAAACTTACTCATTTTTTTCCGTTTATGCCGCATTTCGCCGTTGTTTTTGCATCGGCACTGGCATTGTCGTGGCTTGGGCGGTTCGGTTTCTTATCTCACTTTCAGGTACTTCACGCCGTGGGTAGGTATGAAGCAGTCGCCTTCGCGGGCTATGTTGGTCTGCCGCCAGAGGTCGCGGACGTATGTGCGGTGTTGCATTCCGCAGCTGTTGAGTATCCGTCCGTAGTTTATTGTGATGTGCTTGTCGCCGAGATTGAATATTCCAACGGCTCTGCCGCCGTCGGCAAGGTCGCGCACCCATACTTCCACATCGCCCTCGGCATAAAGGCGTCGTGCCTGGCGTCCGAGTGTATCCTGATTGACAGCGTTCACCTCATTGTTGCAGAGCAGTGAGAGTGTGAAGTCGTCCATCTGCGAGACGTCGCAGCCTATGAGCATGTTGGCGGCGAGAAGGCTCCACAGTGAGATGTGGGTGTACTGTTCGTCGGGTGTGAGGCGTGTGTCGCGCAGGTTGGCACTCCATCCCACCTTGCCCACGCAGAGCATGTCGGGGTCGTTCCAGTGTCCCGGTTCGGCGTAGGGGTAGAGCTTTGCCTGGCGCACGAAGCCTATGTCGTGCAGCGATTCCCAAGTGTCCTCAATGTCGCCGGTGGTGCGCCATGAGTTGGCATCGACATACTTTCCCCACTCCCAAACGTTTGCCATGCCGTACTGGCAGAGGCTGTAGAAGATGTCGCGCGGCTGTTCGCGCAGGTAGCGTTCCATCTTCAGGTAGGGCTGTATGTAGGCTGCCACGGTGTGGTCGGGCGACTTGTCGAACTCCTTTGAGTAGCCGCACCAGTCGTATTTCAGATAGTCCACGCCCCATTCGTTGTAGGTTTTCGCGTCCTGTTCCTCGTGGCCAAGCGAGCCGAGATACTGTCCGCAGGTGAGATCGCCGGGCGAAGAGTAGATGCCGAAACGCAGTCCGTGGGAGTGAAGCCAGTCGCCCAGTCCCTTCATGTCGGGGAATTTCTCGTTCACGGCGATGGTGCCGTCGGCGTTGCGCTGCGGTGCTTCCCATGCGTCGTCCACATTTATATAGTTGTAGCCGTAGTCGGCGAGGCCCTTGTCGAGTATGGCCTGTGCCGACGACATCACCTTCTCCTGCGACACACTGAGTCCCCAGCAGTTCCAACTGTTCCATCCCATCGGCGGCGTGAGGGCTATCTTGTCGCCCACATGGATTGTGAATGTCTGCTCGGCATGGCCTTCAGCGTTGTCGGCTTCAAGTGCCATGACATACTCGCCGCGCTGCTTCAGGCTGCCGGTGATGACTCCCTGCTCGGCATCGAGCGTGAGACCTTCGGGCAGATTGGTGACGCTGAACTTCATGGGGCGCACGCCCGACATGGGGATGCGGAATATAACGGGCGAGCCGGGGCGCACTCCGTACACCTGCGGACCGTTGTAGCGCGGCGACTTGGGTGCCTCCGGGGTGAGGATGTAGGCGGGGATGTACTGCTTCTCGATGGTCTTGCCGCTCTTGGCGTCGGTATATACGGCGTCGATGCTCACCATTCCGCCACGCCTGTAAGGCACGGCTATGGTCTTGGTGGCGTTATGCTTGATGCTTATCTTGTGCGAACTTTGCGAGAATACCTTGCCGGTCTCCGGGTCGGAGAGTTTCAGGCGGAGCGTACCTTTCTGTGTCTCGTGGAATATGTTGCTCATGGTGATGGCGCACACGGGGTTGCCGCCGCCCTGCTTCGGTGCGAACGACATGCGGAAACCGTCGGTACGGTTGGGTACGGAGACACGCACCGTGCCCTTGTACATTCCGCCGGGGTTGCCGCCGTTATACACGCGCACGGCAAGCACGTTCTCCTTGCCCCAGCGTATGGGTCCGCGCTTGGCATCGACGGCGTATTCGCGCTCCACGTTCCACGCCGTGGCGTAGCCGCCTTTGTCGGTGTGCAGGCTGCCGGTCTTGCCTATGAGCACGCCGTTGAGGTAGGTCTCGTCCACATCGTCGATGCAGCCGAGGTTGAACTTCACGGTGGTTTTCATGTCCGACGCGTTGAGCAGCGACTCCGGCATGACGAACTTCAGACGGTACCAGGCGAATGCCTCGTTGTTGTGTATGCCCTGCATGTCCCATGTCTCGCCCACGACGAGCGACTGCCAGGCACTGTCGTCGAATGCCGCCGACTTCCATTCGGGGTTGTCGCCCACATGGAACTGCGCCCTGTCAAAATTCAGATTCTGTGCACTTGCGTTCCACGCAAGCGACGCCGCCAGCAAGGCTGACAGCAAGATGTTTCTCTTTTTCATGATAATATTAATTATTTGTAAAGTGTAAAGTAAACTGCTTCAAAATCAACGTATTACGCTGCGGTCTCCAAGCAAGGCTTCTTTGCGTCGCAAACAAGGCTTCTTTTGATTGCAAACAAGGCTTCTTTTTGTTGCAAACAAGGCTTCTTTTCAGACCGCCTGAAATTCCACCATTTTCCTGCCTGCCCACAGCCCTGCCGCAACGGCGGCGAAACCCGCCACGACACTCAGTACGATATATGCGAAAGCAAGCGCCGACGCGTCGCCGCGGAGCAGCGAAAGACCCTCGTTGCAGAACGTGGAGAAGGTGGTGAAACCGCCGCAGAATCCCGTGGCGAGCAGCAGCTTCGTGTCGCCGGCAGGCTCATTGCCGCGCAGCGAAAGCCCATAGACCAGCCCGATGACGAAGCATCCCACGACATTCACCACAAACGTGGCGACGGGGAAAGCCGTGGCGGCATGCTCCTACACCGCTTTCGACAGCAGGAAACGCCCCACAGAACCTAACGCTCCGCCCATGGCAACGAGTAAAATGCTTCGCAACAGTGTCATAGATCTTCTGTATTCTCTTTGTTTCTGCAAATTTATACAAAAATCACGAATTACCGAAAACTTTCCGAGGAAACGGGGTGTGGAGTCTTGAAAAATGTTCTTCGGATGCCCGTGCAGTTGAGGATAGCACCGCCGAAACTGCCTTTTTTAACATACTTACGGCGGAGGTATCGCCTATATCACCGCCGTAAGTATGGTTTTTCTTATAGTTACGGCGGAGGTATCGCCGTTTTCTGTCTGGAATATTGCTGTCTTTTGCGCAGGCAATGCTCCTTGGACATGACGTATGCACGGCAGGCCCGAAACACCCCTTCATCGCGACCGGATGCCAGTAGGAAGATGACGCCAAGCGCAGAAAAAGCCGCCCGGAAGGCACTCCATTTGTCAAAAAAAGAAAATATTACACCGATTGTCGGAATTTTGTTCGTTTATTCGTCTGAAAATGACTAACTTTGCTCAACTTTAATTTATTGATGTTATAATTTAGATGAACGTAATTACAAAGACAGTATCATTGCCTGATGGAAGAACCATCAGCATTGAGACCGGGAAAGTGGCAAAGCAGACCGACGGAAGTGTTGTCCTGCGTATGGGCAATACCGTACTTCTCGCCACTGTTTGTGCCGCAAAAGATGCAGTTCCCGGAACAGATTTCATGCCTTTGCAGGTGGACTACAAAGAGCAGTATTCAGCAGCAGGACGTTTCCCCGGCGGATTCACAAAGCGTGAAGGCAAGTCGGGCGACAACGAAATCCTCACATCGCGTCTCGTTGACCGCGTGCTGCGCCCGCTCTTCCCGTCAAACTACCACGCAGAGGTGTATGTAAACATCATGCTTCTCAGCGCCGACGGCGTTGATCAGCCTGATGCTCTCGCAGGATTTGCAGCTTCAGCCGCAATGGCTTGTTCAGATATCCCGTTCGAATGCCCCATCTCGGAAGTGCGTGTGGCACGCATCAACGGCGAATATGTCATCAACCCTACCTTCGAGCAGATGAAGGATGCCGACATGGACATCATGGTCGGCGCATCGGCAGAGAACATCATGATGGTGGAAGGCGAGATGAAGGAAGTGTCGGAGCAGGACATGATCGGCGCATTGAAGGCAGCTATGGCAGCCATCAAGCCGATGTGCGAACTCCAGACTGAACTCTCAAAGGAACTCGGTACCGACGTAAAGCGCGAGTACTGCCACGAAGTGAACGACGAAGAACTGCGCGAACAGATTCGCAAGGAGACATACGACAAGTGCTACGCCATCGCCGAAGCCGGCGACCACGACAAGAAATCACGCGAAGAAGCTTTCGACAAGATTCTTGCCGACTTCCAGGAAGCCTACGACGCAGCACACACTGAACTCACACCGGAGGAACTTGACGAGAAGCACGCAGAGATGGTGCGCTACTACGCCGATGTGATGCGCGACTCAATGCGCCGCTGCATCCTCGACGAGGGCAAGCGTCTCGACGGCCGCAAGACCACCGACATACGCCCGATATGGTGTGAAGTGTCGCCGCTGCCGATGCCTCACGGAAGCTCTATCTTCACACGCGGTGAGACACAGAGCCTCTCTACATGTACACTCGGAACAAAGATGGACGAGAAACTCGTTGACGACGTGCTCGAGCGCGGCTACCAGCGTTTCCTCCTCCACTACAACTTCCCCCCGTTCTGCACCGGCGAAGCAAAGGCACAGCGTGGCGTAGGACGCCGAGAGATAGGACACGGACACCTCGCATGGCGCGGACTCAAGGGTCAGATACCCGAAGACTTCCCCTACACAGTGCGTCTCGTGAGCCAGATTCTCGAGTCGAACGGCTCCTCTTCAATGGCTACCGTCTGCGCAGGCACACTCGCCCTCATGGACGCAGGCGTTCCGATGAAGGCTCCGGTGAGCGGTATCGCAATGGGACTCATCAAGAATCCGGGCGAAGAGAAGTACGCAGTGCTCAGCGATATCCTCGGCGATGAGGACCACCTGGGCGACATGGACTTCAAGACAACCGGTACACCCAACGGACTCACCGCAACACAGATGGACATCAAGTGCGACGGATTGAGCTTCGAAATACTCGAAAAGGCACTCATGCAGGCCAAGGCAGGACGCGAACACATCCTCAAATGCATGATGGAGACCATCTCCGAGCCGCGTGCAGAACTGAAACCGCAGGTTCCGCGCATCGTACAGATTGAAATCCCGAAGGAGTTCATCGGCGCAGTAATCGGCCCCGGCGGCAAAATCATCCAGCAGATGCAGGAAGACACCGGCGCAACCATCACCATCGACGAAGCCGACGGCGTGGGCAAGGTGCAGGTATCTGCTCCCAACAAGGATGCCATCGACGCTGCTCTCGGCAAGATCAAGGCCATTGTGGCAATCCCTGAAGTGGGCGAAGTGTATGAAGGAACAGTACGTTCAATCATGCCTTACGGATGCTTCGTGGAGATTATGCCGGGCAAGGACGGTCTGCTCCACATTTCAGAGATTGACTGGAAGCGTCTGGAGACAGTGGAAGAAGCCGGAATCAAGGAGGGCGACAAAATCAAAGTGAAACTCATGGAGATCGATCCGAAGACCGGTAAGTACAAGCTCTCACACCGCGTTCTTATCGAAAAGCCCGAAGGCTATCAGGAGCGTGAGCGTCGTCCGCGTGGCGAACGCCGTCCGCGCCGTGAGGGTGGCGACCGTCGTGACGGCCGTCGCGAGAATCGCGAGAACCGTGAACCGAAGGACTTCAACGACTCTCTCGACCACAACAGCGACATCTAAACATCGGCATTACAGGTCCGTCAGCCGCACAACAGGCGGCGGACCGCCCCGATAAACCTTAAATCCCTGCATCGCAGCCATCGGCAGCAATGCAGGGATTTTTCTTTTTCCGTTGCCCGGCGGCATCCTTTCACGGCAGTATTGCTGTCAAGGGCGTGTCGCTTCCGGTTCTGCCGCCATAGCGCATTCGTCGTCGGGAAGCATGTAACGGCGTGTACTGTGGTCGTTGAGGAAAATGCGGTTGAGGGTGTAGGCAAGCGACTCCAGCGCCCGTTCCCTCACAGCGGGCTTCAGCTGGCATTCCCACACCGTGATGCAGTGCCAGCCCATAGCGGCGAGTCGGCGCTGCTCCTCCTTGTCACGCGCCTTGTTGCGCTCTATCTTGGCCTTCCAGAACCCAGTGTTTGTCTTTGGGATGACGAAGTGTCTGCAACCGTCATGCCCATGCCAGAAACAGCCATTGACGAAGATACATGTGCGATACTTGCGGAGAACAATGTCGGGATGACCGGGCAGACGAGGGTGGTTCAGCCGGTAACGGAACCCACGGCTGAACAGATACTTCCTCACCAGCAACTCCGGCTTGGTGCCCTTACCCCGTATCGCAGCCATGCAACGATGCCGCTGCTCTTTGGTCATTCTGTCTGGCATTGCTTTTATTGATTCGTTTTTCGCGTATTCATATTGGCGGACGGGTGACAGCCCGATACCTTCTTCCGTCCATACCGGTTGCAGACGGGCTGATGTCTGCCGCAAAGTTATACCTTTTTCCTTAATAAGAGAAAATAGAAGGATGAAATTGTGGCGCAATTAGCCTTTTCCATTGCTGTCTCATGTAATCTTGCAGTCCTGCGAGTCGGAATTGGAAGACGGCAGGAGATAGAGTGGTAAGTTTGGAAACGTGTAAAAAAACGGTCTGATTTTTTTGTTGTTTTTCCCCCTTTTTCAAATATTGTTCGTATCTTTGTTGCGGATTTTTCTTGTTACCAAACCTAAACAACCGCTTGACGAGTGAAAGATAAGACGCATTAGATATATTAACCAGAAACAATCTACGAGAACCTCGACATTAACGGTCGGAGCGTAACGTTCAAAAGAAGAAAACTCCCGACATGGTGCCTTACTGCAACCTGCCTGAGAAAGAGAAACTCTGTGATAGGAAAATGGCAATTTGTACCAACAGACCACACACTTCGCGAGTATGACCTGCAGGGCAATATGGTAGATGCGTTCTTGGTCAGCAGTGTGGAGAACATGGTTTATGAGACAGGCGAATTACGCTATCTCAAAACAGGCAATAGCGATGACGAAGGCAATATGACTGGAGAAACGGAAGGCCTTAATCCTTCTCCTGCTCATAAAACAGCCAGATGCAAACGCTACGAGGCTGCAAGCGGATGGTATGGATTGATGTCGCCCGACGGAAAGGTGCTGACTGCTCCCGATTACAGCGATATCACCGCTATAGGCTACGACTTGTATCTCTGCAAAAAAAGGTAGCATGAGTGGTGAAGTGTTGGATGGAAAAGGAATAAAGGTAATGTCAAACAAAAAAACTATCAAATAATGAATAAGGCAACAGATAATGACAACGCAGTTCAGTCGGACAAGTACAATCTGCAACGCTTTTTGGATGCACAGTCATATTGTTACTCCAAGGCGTTGCAGGAAGTGCAAGACGGATTGAAACGCTCCCACTGGATATGGTTTATTTTCCCACAACTTGCCATTCTTGGACACAGCTATAACGCAAAGTATTACGGCATAAGCGGATACGATGAGGCTGAGGCTTATCTGAAACATCCGCTGTTGAGCGAACGGTTGAGAGCAATTACCAAGGCTATGCTCACACATATTGATAAGGATGCCGTTGAGATATTTGGCGGTATTGATGCGATTAAGGTCCGTTCATGCATGACTCTGTTCGATGCCGTATCGCCCGATGATGTGTTTCAGGAGGTTCTTGATAAGTTCTACAAGGGAGACTATGACAAGAAAACGTTGGACTATATATAGATTATATTCCACGAGGTGGCAAAAGGATGGACATTCACTTATATGGGCGCCAACCAGAATTCTGTCGAGGTGGCCATGTCTATGTCTATCCGCAAAGCCCGAGACTTCGACTATAGCAATGAGGGGACCCTTCATTCCATGCGTAAAGACACAAGTACACGCATGAATCTGTTTAGTCGCCTTAATGAATCCAAGAAGGAGGAATGCCGTTACGCAGTCTCGATGTCCAAGAAAGAACGCCATAATTTGTACGCAACTATGGCCGACGATGCCTTTGACGAGGAACTGTAAGAAGTAGTAATAAGTCCTGTAAGAGTTATGCTTACAGGACTTTTTTGTTGTATAGCGATATGCTGGATGCCTTGATTGTTTTCTGGTCAATGCATTCGGAACTTTATAAAAGGAGTCCTTGCCATCATATCTTCATATAAACGGAAATCGACCAGCAATTTCTCCCGTTACCATTTCAGCTCATCGTTCAGGATTACGCCGTCAGTCGCGTCCTCGGCAGTGAAGGTGTTGCCTTTGTACTGTACGCAGAGCATCAGCATTTCTTCGGTGCCTGTGTTCCTGATGGCGCGCTTGCCTTCCGGCGACACACGGATGATGCTGCCCTCAGAGACGGGTATGTTCTCGCCGTCCACCTGGTAAAGTCCTTCGCCCTTGAGAATGAAATAAAGTTCTTCGTGATTCTTGTGAACGTGCAGGAAACCGCCGTCCTGACCCGGTGCAAAGCTCTGGAACGAGAGTTCGCTGCCCGTTGTGCCGAGCATCTGACCTACGAACACCTTGCCCGGAATCTTAATGTCGCCCAAAGGGAGAACATAATCCTTGATTTCATTGAGTCTGCCCACATTCACTGCTGTGAAGTTATTGCCTGTCTTTGTTGTCTGTACTGATTTCATAATGCTTTTGTTTTTTATATTTCTTTGTGATGTCCCGCAACCTTGCGGTTCCTGTTTCTGGCTGCAAAATTACTATAATACAGCATGTTGTGCAAGTAGGCACGAAAAGGTGAGTCGGTTACCGCGAGGTTACCAATGCTGAAAACAAGGGCATTACGATATTAAGTTTTACATAGTTTAACAGAGATTTCCGAGATACTTCAATCCTTAATAGTTACTTTTGCGCAGTAATACGACAAAACTGACGCATTGGTATGAACAGAACAGAAACAAGAGACGCGCTTTTCCCCAATTGTCCCATCCGCAATGTGCTGTCACGCATAGGCGACAAGTGGTCGATGCTGGTGATTTTCACGCTTGAAAACAATTGCTGCCTGCGCTTCAAGGAGCTGCAACGCAGCATTCCCGACATTTCGCAGAAGATGCTTACCGCCACCCTCAAGACCCTCGAAGCCGACGGACTGGTGCAGAGAAAAGCCTTTCCGGAGGTTCCTCCCCGTGTGGAGTACTCGCTGACCGACAAAGGCAAAAGCCTTCTGCCGCACATCGACGGGCTTCTGTCGTGGGCTATGGACAACATGGGTGACATCATGGAACAGCGGAAACGCTTTCTGCTGAAACAGTAAAAGAGTTTCATCACTACGCTTCGCCGTGCGTTGAAATCATTCCGGCATCGGCGGATAATGAACAAAGAAAAATGAACACAATAGACATTGCGCTCCGCATAGCCACGGCGGCACATGCCGGGCAGACCGATCGTGACGGCCATCCTTACATCCTTCATCCGCTTGCGGTGGGACTGATGGGGCATACCGATGAGGAGACGGCGGCGGGATTCCTGCATGATGTGGCTGAAGACACCGGCGTGACCTTCGACGAAATGCTCCGCGAGGGCATCCCGACGGGTGTCGTAAACGCCCTCCGTCTGCTTACACGCAGCGAGGGAACAGACTACTACGACTACATCCGGCACATCATCGGCTCCGGCAACCCGATTGCCCTGCAAGTGAAATACAACGACCTGCAGCACAACTACGCCCGTGAAAAGGCGTGGCCCGACTTGCAGGCGAAGTATGGCAGAGCCTTGGAAATGGTAAAGGCAGCCATTGACGAATGCTCGAAGGTGGGACTTTATCATGCGCCATCCGACGCCAACACCGAGACAGGCATCTTTGCCTGCGGCTGCTTCTGGGGCACTCAGCACCAGTTTCAGAAGCAGAGCGGCGTGCTGCGCACCATTGCCGGCTACACGGGCGGCAGCGAAGCGTTCCCGTCGTATGCCGATGTGCGTGACCACAAGACCCACCATGTGGAGGCGGTAATCGTGGAGTTCAACCCGCATGCTGTCTCCTACGAAAGCCTTTGCAAGCTCTTTTTCGAGATACACGACCCTGCCCAGACCGACGGAGTTGGTCCCGACATCGGCCAGCAGTACCGCAGCTGCATCTTCTACCGCAGCGAGTCGCAGCGGCAGACAGCCGAACGTGTGATGCAGACGCTGCGCGACAAGGGCTATGAAGTGAACACCCTGCTGCTGCCGGAGCAACCCTTCTACACGGGCGAGTCATACCATCAGCACTACTACGAGAAGACCGGCGGCGAACCATACTGCCACATCCGCACAAAGCGGTTTTAGCCGGCACCGCCCCTTGACGCCCTGACGGTCGTGTTCTCCCCCGTTTCGCATTCGCCGTTTTTGTGATTTGTCACAGTTTTGGCGAACGACATGGTGGAGGCAATGCTGTCTTTTCAGATGGCGAGACTGTCGGGATTTGTCAGGAAATCGTAGATGTTCATGATTATGATGCCGTCCTCGTTCTGATAGGTAGGCGTGGGAGACCCTACTATGACATACTTTCTGAAGCCGTCGTTTATGTGTCGGAGCGAATTCAGCTCCTGCTGCATTTTCTCTTTCGTCGGCAAAGCGTATGCGGATTGGATGTAATACCTCTTGTAGCCTTGGTTGCAGACGAAATCCACTTCAAGGTTTGCACGCTGACGCTTGCCGTTTTCTTCGCTGACGACAGTCGGCACTTGACCTACATCCACGGAGAGTCCTCTCAGGCGCAGTTCGTTGTAGATGGCGTTTTCAAGAAGATGGGTGAACTCAGTCTGCCGGAAATTGAGCCGTGCATTGCGAAGTCCCAAGTCGGTGAAATAGTATTTGGAAGGTGTGTCAATGTACTTTTTCCCCTTTATGTCATAGCGTATGGCCTTTTCTATGATGAAGGCATCCTGCATAAGGTCAAGATATGTCTTGATGGTGTCTTTCGACAGGGTGCTCTTCTTTACCGATTTGAAGCTGTTTTCGAGTTTGGTGGGATTGGTGAGGCTGCCGATGTTCGACGCAATCAGACTCATGAGCTCTTCAAGGTCGCCGTCCTTCTTTATGTCATACCGCTCCTTTATGTCTCTGATATAGGTATGGCTGAACAGACTCTTGAGGTATTCCACCTTCCGTTCCTCCTCCGCCATCGTCACCACCTGCGGCAGTCCGCCGTAAGTGAGATACTCGTTCAGCAAATCCTCACGGTCGCCTTCTTTCACCGACATGAACTCCTGGAAACTCAAAGGAGTGATGTGTACCTCGTCGCCACGGCCTCTGAACTCCGTGATGACATCTTTGGAAAGAAACCTTGCGTTGCTTCCTGTGACATAGACATCGGCATTGGGAATCTTGAGATAGCTGTTGAGCACATCCTCAAATTCGGCTACCAGTTGCACCTCGTCAAGGATAATGTAGTACTGCCGGCTGTCGGTCATCCTTGAATCAATATGTCTGAGCAGCGCATCGGGGTCTCTCAATTCAGCGTTGCGGCGGTTCTCAAGGTCCACCATTATTATATGCTGCTCGTCAACGCCTTGCTCCAAAAGGTGGTTGCGGAACAATGTAAACAGCAGATACGACTTTCCGCAACGGCGCATACCCGTCACAACCTTTATCATGCCATTGCCTTTTCTGGCTATGATTCTATTAAGATGAATGTCACGTTTTATTTCCATGCGTTCGCTATTTTTGTGATTTGTCACAGTTTTGACGAATACAAAGATATGTATAAAGACCGAAAACGCCAAATCTTATTCGCTGTTTTTGTGATTTGTCACACTTTTGGCGAATTGGAGGCGGCGTCGTTATCGCCGGAGTCTGCCTGGTAAGAATCGTGTTCTTCTTAGCTATTGATTTTCAGTATTTTATGCTACGTTTGCAAACAAGGCTTCTTTTGCTTGTAAAGAAGCCTTGTTTACACTCCAAATAAGTCTTGTTTGCAGACAAAAGAAGCCTTGTTTGCAAACGAAGCAAGCGTTGATAGTCTGTGTCTATGAAAGGATAGACGAAAACATTTGTCCGTCTATGATAAAAACCCTACCTTTGCATCGTGAAAAAAGAAAAAACAAGACAAGGCATTATGGAAAGCAGAAAAGAAATGGCGGCAGCCAAAAAGACATGCGGAACGCACAACTGCACCCAGGCGGTGTGCTGCACTTATCACGATTTCACCGGACTTGACGAGGACACAATCAAGCAGGTGGGCAACAGTTTCGCAGCCGGCATGGGCAACATGGAAGGCACTTGCGGAGCCATTGTGGGCGCAGGCATAGTCTATGGACTTGCCGTGAAGGACAAGGCGAAGGCCATGAAGGGCATGCGCCGCATCATGGAGAGGTTCCAGCAACGCAACGGAGCCACGCAGTGCAAGCTGCTGAAGGGTGCCGGCACGGGCAGGGTGTTGCGCGAATGCCCGTTATGCGTAGCCGACGCTTCGGAGTTTCTTGAGGAATTGCTCGACGGGAATGTGATGTGATATGGCAGCGTCAGTTTCTACGGGAAATGTGCAGGGCAATGCGGGTATTGGCTCTGCCGCCAAGGATAAGCCCAGACCCCGCCCCAAATTCAAGGCGGAGAACGAGCATGACCGTTGCGTGGCGTGCGGCGTATGCGTAAAGGTGTGCCCGAAGGACGCCATCAGCATATACAAGGGGTGCTATGCCGTGGTGGATGAGGAGCAGTGCATCGGTTGCGGCATCTGTGAGAAGAACTGCCCGGCGGGCGTAATGCACAAGGTATTGAGATAAGATTATGGCAACGACGAAAGCAAAGAAGTGGAGCGACTACCTATGGATCGTCTCCGCGACATACTTCACACTCGGATTCTTCAACATCGTCTTCGCATGGCTCGGAGTGATATGTTTCCTCATACCATTGGTCATGGCACTCTCGGGGTGGGGCAAAGGCTACTGCAACAACTATTGCGGTCGCGGACAGCTGTTCCTGCAGATAGGCAACACGCTCGGATGGTCGCGCCGCAAGGTGGCACCGCGCTGGCTGTCGTCGAAATGGTTCCGCAACGGTTTCCTCGTGTTCTTCCTTTTCTTCTTCATTCAGATGATAGTGCTGACCGTGCACGTTGCGAAGGGCATGGAGTCGCTTCACGAGACCATCCATCTGCTCTGGACCTTCGATGTGCCGTGGCATTGGGCATATCCCGTGGCGGTAGAACCGTGGAAGGCGCAGTTCGCCTTCGGACTTTACGGCATAATGCTCACATCGCTCATCGTGGGTGTCGTGCTTACCGTTGTCTATCGCCCACGCACATGGTGCGTGTTCTGCCCGATGGGCAATATGACACAGATGATATGCAAGATTAAGAAGGGAGGAAACTGACCCCTCAACTTACAACCGTATTCCTTATGAACATACAGCAACTGAGATACATCGTCGCCATCGACCGCTTCCGCAGTTTTGCGAAAGCTGCCGATGCGTGCGGCATATCACAACCCACGCTGAGTGCCATGCTCGTGAAACTGGAGGAGGAACTCGACGTGCGCCTCTTCGAACGCTCCACAAAAATGGTGAAGACCACCGCCGCAGGAGAGAAGATTGTGGCTCAGGCGCGGCGGGCACTGATGGAGACCGACCGCATCTTCGAACTCGTAAACGAGGGCAAAGGCTCTGTCGGCGGTCCGTTCGCATTGTCGGTAGGCCCTACGATTGCGCCCTATCTGCTCCCCAAGTTCATACGCCATTACCAGAGCAAATACCCTGCCGTAAGGCTGTCGATAAGCGAACTGAAGGCCGACTTCATGCTCGATGCCCTGCTCGACGGCCGACTTGACGCCGGCATAGCAATAGCGGACAACGCCCGTCAAGGCGTGCTCGAAATACCGCTTTACACCGAAAAGTTCTATGTTTATCTTGCAGAAAGCTGCTGGCGGAAGCTCCCCGTGTTCAATCCGGAGAACTTAGAGCATGAGAACATGTGGGTTATGAAGGAGGCGCAGTGCCTGCGTGAGAGCGCGTTCTCGTTCTGCAAGGCACGGAGCAAAGGCCACCATATATATGAGGCGGGAAGCATAGAGACGCTGATTCGCATAGTGGACGAGAACGGAGGCTACACCATCATTCCCGAAATGCACCTCCCATTCCTCACGGAAAAGCAGCGCGGCAACGTGCGCAGGATTGAGGGCAGCCACCTTTCGCAGCGCCGTGTGTCGCTCTACATCAAGGACGACTACATACGCGAAAGCATGCTCAACACCGTGACTGACACGCTCAAGGAATTCATGCCGAAGGGAATGCTGGGCGAAGGAATTGTGAAGTATGGGATAAAACTGTAAAAAGGAAGTATAAACGCCGAATAACAAAAAGCGAATGACAAGGATAGAAAAAGAGAAACAGACTGTTTCAAAGATGGTGGAACTGTATTGCCGCAGCCACAACCATGCGGAAGACGGACTTTGTGAAGACTGCGCCGCCCTGCTGGCTTATGCCCACGGCAGACTTGATCGTTGCCGGTTCGGCAACAGAAAATCGACATGCAGGAAATGCCCCGTGCATTGCTACAGGCCGGATATGCGCGAGCGGATGCGCCATGTCATGCACTATGCCGGTCCGCGCATGCTGTGGCATCATCCCATAGCAGCCGTAAGGCATCTTGTTATGGAACATTTCATGTAGGAATCATGGCTTATGGATATGCGGATAGATGTTTCGTTTGCTTGCGAAACATCCGTTGGCGTATGGTTACGAAAAATGCGGGAATTTGTTTAAATACCCGCATTTCATGTCATTCATGCTTTGGTTCGGCATGAACGTAATAGTAATCATTCTTGGAGTCAGCATCGTCGCGATTGAGAACAAGTGCAATTCTTGTATCAGCAGTTGCCCAATATGTAATAATATGCGCTTTTTCAGGAAGAGCCTTGAATAAGGTGCGGTAATGCTCTACCTGCTTACCCACTTCGGTTCCCTTGCCATAATGGTTAATCATAAGTTCCGTCAGTTCACTGATTTCCTTTTCCAGGATGGCAATATCGTTGCCCTTGCCTTTTTCTTCGGAATTGTAGCGCAGTTCGGCATACACCTTGTTCATATCATTGTTGTATGTCCTTGGTTCGTAAACGGTGAAACTCCGGCTTTTGTCAAGCAGGCACGTTGCCGTAAACTGCCGTGGCTTGCTCATTGCGAATCGTCCCCAGTCGAAGCAGAGGAATTTGTCGAAGTAGATGTCGTGGTGCATCGTGTATGTATAGACGATGCGACCTTTCTTGTAGCCCTCAAAGTATGTGGTCAGGTTTGGGTTCGTATAGAAGAAACGGGTAGTCCATGTCAGGACAGTCTGCGCCTTGCTCTGATTGTTGCGGTGTATGACATATCTGTCTGGAACAATTCTGTCGTTGGCTCTCCAAACGATGGAGTCGAAATATTCCAATGCTGGGTTTGGAAGCATTGCCGTGCCGAGATGGTCGGTCAGCGAGAATTCTACATTTCCAAAAGCGACGATGACACTTCCGTTGGTACCTTCTTCAAAATCGTCGGGGTTGTAGTATCTTGCACTTACACGGAACTTGCAGTCGTCAGGAACGGCACCGGTAAAATCAAAGTTTGCATCATAATCGTATGCTTTCTTCATTTTGGCAAGTTCATTGTCGGTCATGCGTTGATAGACAACCATGCCATAAAAAGGTTTCTGATTACCGTGCTCGTCGGATGTGAAACCAATTTTTTGCATGGTGTACATATAGAATTCCTTTCCTTGGAGAGTGGTTAAAGCCAGCACTTGCATATAGCGGTTTTGCAAACTTTCGCTTTCTGTGCCACGCATGATGAAACCCTTTGTAGCATCGTAGCGCCACGTTGTCTTATTATAGAATTTGCCTGGGGTGTCACCATGGCGGAAACCGACAAGCCGACTGTCTGACTCAAACCAGTAATCTACATATCCTCCACCACAAACTGTTTCGCGATAATCTTTCTGTGAAAGCCTGCCGTCATCCTGAACTTCATATATGCCGATAACTTTCCATCCATATCCCTTTACCTCATAATCGATAACTTCAGCCATTGTCGGTTGCTGTGCTTCCAGCACGCAGCATCCGTCATTGTTGGTTGTGTATGTGCGGTTGAACAGATTGGCGTAATCAACTGTCGGTTTTTCAGGATCGTCAGAATTGTCGCAACTTGTAAAAGAACAGGCACAGACAACGGTCAGCAAAATAAACAGAAGTCGTTTCATAATTTGAATGTTTTACGTTTTGATGTATTTTAGGCATGCAAAATTACGAAAACTTGCTTGACTCTGAGCGCTATTAACTTTTTTTACTGAGTGTTATTAATGTTTTAACCCAAATCTAATGACCGATTTGGGTTAAAGGAAGACAACGGACAATAGCATAATAGGAATTAGGAGTTACGAATTAGGATTTAGGAGGTCGAGCGTCCCGCTCGACAACACCACCC
>USEC01000011.1 GCA_900553595.1 uncultured Prevotella sp.
GCTAAATCATTACCTCTGTTGAGGTGAAAAACTCATAAATAGTTCATTTTTAGCTATTCGGCTGATTTTAGCGTAATTTTGTAAGAAAATGAATAGATTTAATAACAGGTTCGGTCTTTTCAAGGTTTTCATGCTTGCCTTTGTCATGCTCGTTGGCGTGGCTTGCATTGGTTTTGCCGCCCCGCAGTCTGCCGATTCGGTAGCCGCTTCTGCCCCCGGTGCCGCAGCTCCGGCAGCTGTCAATGACGACATGGAGGCGGCTATGGCCGACAGCGAGGACTTCCTTGCCGAGGAGGACAATGGCGGATTGCACCAGGTGTTGAAGACAAAGTTCATCGAGGGCAACGCCTCGTTCATGTCGCTTGTGGCTCTCGCCCTTGTCCTCGGTCTGGCTTTCTGCATCGAGCGCATCATCTATCTCAGTCTGTCGGAGATTGATGCCAAGCGTTTCGTCGCCGACCTTGACGACAAGATAAGCCGCAACGACATTGAAGGCGCGCTCGCCCAGTGCCGCGACACGCGCGGTCCGGTGGCTTCCCTCTGCTACGAAGGGCTGCAACGCGCCGGTGCCGACCTCGCCGACATAGAGCGTTCCGTGGCTGCCTACGGCACGGTGCAGGCGGCGAAGCTTGAGAAAGGTTGCTCGTGGATTACGCTTTTTATCGCAATGGCTCCCTCGCTGGGATTCCTCGGCACGGTGATAGGCATGGTGATGGCGTTTGAACAGATTCAGATGGCAGGCGACATAAATCCCACAATCGTGGCTGCCGGCATGAAGGTGGCACTCATCACCACCATCTTCGGAATCATCGTCGCCCTCATCCTGCAACTCTTCTATAACTATATACTCTCGAAAGTCGATCATCTCACGGCGCAGATGGAGGAGAGCGCGATATGTCTGCTCGACTCACTGCTGAAATACAAACAGGCAAAATGATGAAGTCAAAGACACGTAAACAGTCCGCCGAGCGCATATCGCAAGCCGTGCTTTATGCCGTTGTGGGTCTGGCGGTGGTGGTGTTCGCCCTCTTCCGCTTCGTGGGCTACGACACTCCCTATTACGACAACCCTGAGCTCAACGCCCCGTTGCTCACCGATGTGCTCGTGGGCTTCATGTCGCTGCTCACCCTTGCCGCCGTCATCATAGTGCTGTGGGCGGCTTGTCGCAGCTTCGGCAAGAACCGCAGCGCCGCCAAGGTGGTGAACGGAATACATGCGGCACGCCTCGCCCGTATCGTCGTGGCGTTGGTGGTGCTCACGCTTGCCGCCACGTTCATGCTCGGTTCCACACATACCATAACCGTCAATGGCGAGGCTTATGCCGACGCTTTCTGGTTGCGCACGGCGGCAATGTTCGTCGATTCGTCGCTGCTGCTCATAGCCGTGGCTGTGGGTGCGGTGGTGTTCGGAACCACACGAAGCGTAAGGAAAGACAAAAGAAAACGATAACAATGCTCATAAAACGCCGACAACACAGAGTTCCCGAACTCAATACCACTTCCACTGCCGACATCTCATTCATGTTGCTCATATTCTTTCTTGTGACGACATCGATGGATATCGACCGCGGACTCGTGCGTATGCTTCCGCCAGCCGACGATGACACTGCTGAAGAGCAGCCTCCGCTGAAGGTGAGCAAGGAGAATACGATGGAGTTTGTCGTTATGCCCGGAGCCCGTATCACGCTCGACGGCAAGGCGGTGGCGATGGAGTCGCTGCGCAGCGAGGTCGCCGCTTTTGTCAGAACACGTGGCAAGGAGCATCTTATATATGTCGATGCGCGCCCCACGGCAAGCTACGACACCTATTTCAGATTGCAGAACGAGATAATGGCAGCCTACTCCCTCGTGCGCAATGAAGCTGCCCTGCGGCGTTTCGGCAAGGCTTATATGCGTTGCAGCGAAGAGCAGAAGGACGTCGTGCGCGACCTTTATCCGCAGCGCATCAGCGAGACTTACGACACCGGCGAGGAGGAAGGAGGCACACAATGATACTCCGCAACCGCGCCGGCCGCACCGTACCCGTGCTCAATACGGCATCGCTTCCCGACCTCATCTTCACCGTTCTCTTCTTCTTTATGGTGGCGACACACATGCGGACGGTGACGCTCAAGGTGAAATACACCGTTCCGCAGGGTACGGAGGTGACGCGACTCACGCGCAAGTCGGCGGTGACCTACATCTATATCGGGCGTAAGGGCGACGCTTACTGCGTGCAGATGAACGACAGAATAGTGCCGACCGCCGAGATAGCGAGCCTGCTTGCGGCAGAAAAGCAGCGTATGCAGGACGACGACCGCCAGCGGATGACCGTCTCGGTAAAGGCCGACCGCAACGCACCTATGCGCCTTGTCACCGAAGTGAAGATAGCGTTGCGGCGCGCCAATGTGCGCAAAATAAGCTATTCGGCAGAGAAACCAGGCAGACAAAATGCGAAAAAATGATATAAATATTTGCTGTTTTCGTCAATTTTGTTGTACCTTTGTTGTCTAATCTAAATTTTTTAAATTACAGAATGGCACATCACAGCTTAGATTTGCTCGATAAGAAAATACTCAAACTCATTGCCGAAGACGCCAGAATCCCATTCCTTGAGGTGGCACGTTCGTGCAATGTCAGTGGAGCGGCAATCCATCAGCGAATCCAGAAACTCACTAATTTGGGAATCCTTAAGGGTTCGCAGTTTATCATCAACCCTGAGAAAGTGGGCTACGAAACCTGTGCCTACATCGGACTCTACTTGCAGAATCCTGCCAAATTCGACGATGTTGTTGAGGAGTTGCGCAGCATTCCGGAGGTGGTGGAGTGTCATTACACCACCGGCGGGTTCGATATGTTCATAAAGATCTACGCCCGTAACAACCATCATCTGCTCAATGTCATTCACGACAAGCTGCAGCCTTTGGGTCTGTCGCGCAGTGAAACCATCATTTCCTTCAACGCTGCCATCAACCGTCAGGTGCCCATTGATGCGCTTCCGGTGGACGACGACGATGAGGACGACTTGGATTACGGCGACTGAATGCGTGCAGCAGGAGCGTGAATCCTGCTGAATTATAGTATAAGGAATGGCGGTGTTTCAAAACGGAAGATAGCAGAAGTTGTCGGAAGTTAATCTGCCTGCGGCGTATTGAAGATAACGGACATTAGCATAACTTGTTTAAAGATTATGCTAATGTCCGTTATCTTATTTTAACCCCAAATCGGTCATGTCGGACTTGCCGCCCGACTTTCTGCCTTTCTGTTGCTGTCTGCTTACTTTTCGTAATCCACGAACGCATAGCGTTGGTGGTGTTTCTCATCGGTTTCGTGCTCTTCTCGCCACACTTCATGCCAGTTGTCGTAGGCAGGGAAGTAGCAGTCGGCGGCTGAAGGCGTGTCGTCTATCTCGGTGAGACAAAGGCGGTCGGCAAAGTCGAGGGCCTGGTTGTAGATGCTTGCGCCACCTATTATATATATATCCTCATCCTTTTTGCAGCTTGCGAGGGCTTCCTGTAGCGACGGGTAGCAGTCGCATCCAGGAAATTCCGTCTGTGTGCGGCTCACCACCACATTGCGTCGGTTGGGCAGTGCGCCCTTCGGCAGCGACTCGAACGTGTTGCGTCCCATGATAATCGTATGTCCCGTGGTGAGTGCCTTGAAGCGTTTCAGGTCGTTGGGGAGCCAATACAGCAGTTTGTTCTGGTAGCCTATGGCACGGTTTTGTGCCACGGCGGCGATGATGGTAACCATATATTGAAGTTTCGTTTTTTTGAGTTTATTTGTTTCTTACGCTTTGCTTACAGTTCTTACACGCTCACTGTCGCAGCGATGTGAGGCCACGGGTCGTAGTCTTCGAGTTCGAAATCCTCGTAGCGGAAGCTGAAAAGGTCCTTCACATCGGGGTTTATTTTCATGCGTGGGAGCTTGCGTGGGGTGCGTGTGAGTTGCAGTTGCGCCTGTTCCAGGTGGTTAAGATAGAGGTGTGTGTCGCCCGTTGTGTGTATGAATTCGCCCGGTTGCAGTCCGGTCACCTGTGCCATCATTTGCAGAAGCAGTGCGTATGAGGCTATGTTGAATGGTACTCCGAGGAAAGTGTCGGCACTTCTCTGGTAGAGTTGCAGCGATAGCCGGCCGTCGGCAACGTAGAACTGGAACAGACAGTGGCATGGTGGGAGTGCCATCTTCTCCACTTCGGCTGGGTTCCATGCCGTCACCATCATGCGGCGCGAGTCGGGATGGTGCTTTATCAGGTCGAGCACGTTCTGTATCTGGTCTATTGTGCCGCCTTTGTAGTCGGGCCATGAACGCCACTGGTGTCCGTAAACGGGTCCGAGGTCGCCGTTTTCGTCAGCCCATTCGTTCCATATCCGCACGCCGTGTTCCTGCAAGTACTTCACGTTGGTGTCGCCGCGGAGAAACCACAGCAGTTCGTATATGATTGATTTCAGGTGCAGTTTCTTTGTCGTGAGAAGCGGAAAACCCTCCGAGAGGTCGAATCTCATCTGGTGTCCGAACACGCTTTTTGTGCCTGTTCCGGTGCGGTCGGTCTTTGTAGCGCCCTCGTCGAGGATGCGTTTGAGGAGTGAAAGGTATTGTTGCATATCGGGTTATTGTTGTTTTTTACGTTCTATCACTATCGGGCGGTCGGTCTCTGCGGGTGTGTGCGAGCTTTTTATGCACCACTCTTTTGGGTAGAGATTGTTCGCCCGGTTGCCTATGTTCTTTTCAAATCCTATCGGTGCGCCGTCGTAGGTGAGCAGCACGAGTCCGCGCGGAGTGTCCTGCGGCAGTGCCACTGCCTCTTTGCGCAGATAGGCAAGGGCTTCGGCGTAGCCCGTTTCCACGCGTGGAAAGGCTTCTGTGGCAAGGCGTCGCGACAGCGCAAGCGACTGGCTTGGAACGATGTCCTTACCCTTCAGCGTGCCGAGGCACACTCCGGCGTGCATTATTTTCAGTGTGGCGGCAGCGGTGTCGTAGTCGTCGGCCCATCGTGAGGGTATGGCAAAGATGTCGTCGCCGCACTTGCGTTGGCAGAAGTCCTGCTGTCCTTGCAGCGTGTTTCCGGCGAAGACGGGTGGCAGGGTGCTGTCCTTGCGTTCGGTTTTTCCGCCTTTCTGCTTCTTTTTTTTCTTCGCTTTTGAGTCGGTAAGAGTCTCGCCGGTGCTCTCGCCGTGCTTGCGCAGCACTGCCATGAAGAGTCCTTCGCCACGGCTTATGCCCGGCATGAAGCGGCAGACGGGATTCTCTCCTGTCATTGCCGGCGTGATGTTCCATTCCTTTTCCGTAGGTACGGCAATCGCATCGGCACCGAGTTCGCTGGCTATCCATGCCACATTCTCCTCGTTTTCGTGTGCGTTGAATGTGCAGGTGGAGTAGAATAGCAGTCCGCCGGGCTTCAGGCAGTCCCAGATGTCGGTGATAATCTCACGCTGTAGCCGCCGGCAGTTCTCCACATTCTGTGTGCTCCATTCCTCCCGCGCCCCCTCGTCCTTGCGAAACATTCCCTCGCCTGAACACGGGACATCGGCAAGAATGGCATCGAATGTCATTTCCGCCTTGCGGTAGTCGCGTGGATAATTGTTGGTGACGACCACATCTTCGTGTCCGAACTTCTGAATGTTTTCGCTCAGAATCTGTGCTCTGGTGCGCATCGGTTCGTTGGAGAACAGCAGGCTGCCTTCGGGTAGTGCCGCCCTTAACGCCGTCGATTTGCCGCCGGGAGCTGCGCAGAGGTCGAGCATACGCACGGGTGTGTGGATGAAGGTCTGAACTGCATGATGTATGAACATCGACGCCGCTTCCTGCACATAATACATTCCTGCATGGAGTAGAGGGTCGAAGGTGAAGTTGGGGCGTGCCTTCAGATAGCGTCCCGTGGGGCTGCACCAAGGCACAGCGGTGTCGGCAACGGCAGCCGAAGCATCGTAGCCGGCGGCCTTGAACGGGTTGAGGCGTATGCTTGTGGGGCAGTCGTCGGAGTCGAGTCCCTCTGCAAGTCGTGCGTAGAGAGTCTCGCCCAGCAGTCGGCGCGTGTATTCTGTGAATTGTGATGGCAGGTTCATGTCTTGTTCGTGAAGTGAGCATGCGGCTGCAAGAGAGCCGGCATGCGGGGTGTGGATATGTTTTGCAAATTTAGCCAAAAATCCCGAATTACCGTAGATTAGATGTGGATGAAAAGGAAAAAAATGCGCCTGTCGGCACGTTCCGGCACACCCCGTTTGCAAACAAGCCTTGTTTACACTCAAAACAAGCCTTGTTTACACTCAAAAGAAGCCTTGTTTGGAAGCAAAAGAAGCCTTGTTTGAAAATCATTGAAAATGTGCTTGAAAACATGGTGAATTCCGCACGAATAATGACGGCTGGTTTATTGCAAGTAAAAAAATCATTACCTTTGCAACTATCAGGGCGCCGTTTGCGTCAAACTTAATGAAAACTGATAAGGACGGAAGTTTTGCGGGTCCTCAGGCTCATTTGCAGCCGCGGCTACGGAACTTGCGGAACATGAACAGAAAAAATACATCACAACATGATAAAGCAGATTCTCATATCTCTCGCAATGGTTGCCGCAGCCGGCACCAACGCAACGGTAAATGCGCAGCAGCACACAGCTGCCGTAAGAGCGGCAGTGGCTGACAGCACGCATAGGAAGTCGGAAACAGTGAAGCATGCGAAAACAGTCGCCCCACAGACGGTGAAGAGCAAAGTGGCGGAAACGAAGAAGGCGGTAGCCAATGCGCACAAGACTGCCGCACAACGCCGCCTTGAAGAGAACAAGCGTCGCCTTGAAGAGGACAAACGCCGCCTTGAAGAGGAGAACCGCCGTCTTGAACGCGAGCAGGAACAGCTTGAAAAAGAATCGGAAAACCTTGGCGCTGCGATGGAAGACGTTGCTGACGGCGATGATGGCATGGAGGCGTATTCAGACACTTCTTCGACATCAAGTAGCGGATATGGCGGCGGCAACATCTCCGTAGATGACTCCAACCGCTACAACCCCGCACGCTTCACCGACCCGTTCTCATGGATTGCATTCATGTGTACGTCGAGTTTCTGGGGCGTTCTGCTCACCATCTTCGTCATGGTGCTGATATTCCTCTTCTTAGCCATGCCCTTCATCCTCCTTATTGTGATTGTGCGCTATCTGGTGCGCCGTCATAACGACCGTGTGCGTCTGGCGGAAATGGCGATGAAGCAGGGTCGTCCGCTCGACGAGATAAAGATGGGTATGAACCGCAAGCCGCGTTCGTATATGTGGCGCAGGGGTGTGAGAAACCTGTCGCTCGGTGTAGGTTTGGTCTTCTTCTTCTGGTGTCTTGGTGCTGAACCGCTTGTCGGCATAGGCGGACTCGTGGCATGTATGGGTGCGGGACAGATGTTCATGGCACGCAACCGGTACGACGCGAAACCCGAAGACAAGCCTTTCGGCGACGGCGACTTCTTTGCCGACGACTTGCAGGACAATACCGCCGACGACATATTCGGACCGAAGGACACTGCCGGCAAACCGGCGGAGAACGATAATGAGGAAACGCAGGGACGCGACTCTGTGAAGGAATGAAAACTGAAATCTCTTGATGAACTCTCTCGATGATAATAAACTTGTCACACAGGCGGCTGTGTTTCACAACAGGCAGGCTTTCGGCCGCCTCGTTGTGAAATACCAGTCGCCCCTAAGGCGTTTCTTCCTTCACCAGACGGCGGGGGATGAAGCGTTGAGCGACGACCTCGCGCAGGAGACATTCATCAAGGCTTATACGAATATAGGGAAGTTTCGTGGCACGGCGGCGTTCTCATCATGGCTCTACCGCATCGCCTGCAATGTGTTCTACGACTATGTGCGTAGGCAGCGGCCCACCGCCGATATTGATTCGGGCGAGGCGTTGCATCTGGGTGCAAACGGGGCCGAGCACGGGCTGGGCATGGACATCTGCAATGCAATGCGGTGTCTCTCGGACAGGGAACGCATCTGCATAACGCTGCAACTCGTGGACGGTTACCCCATCGACGAGATAGCGCAGATAACGGGACTGGCTGACGGAACGGTGAAATCGCACCTGTTCAGGGGAAAACAGAAACTGACGGAATATCTAAAAAAGAACGGTTATGACAGAAAAAGACAATGATGTGTTGCAGGAAAAAATGGTGGACGAAGAACTCCTGACCGCTTTCTTCGCACCGAGCCGCCACATGCAGATGGCCGACGGCGGCTTCACGGGGCGTGTGATGAGGCGCATACCTGAGGCAATGCCGGTGCGCCAGCGTCTGGCTTACTCCTTGTGGACACTGCTGTGTACAGCGGCATGCCTTGCAGTGTTCTTCGTAACCGACGGCGTGGCATTGTTGAAAGAAAGCTTCGGCAGCATTCTTGGCAGCGTGTCAGCAGCAGTGTCGCAGACGGTTGCCAAGGTCGATTTGTCGGCACTCCTGCCGGCTTCCCTTCCCGAAAACGCACTCTACACTGCGCCTCTTATGGTGGTGGGACTGCTTACTGTCATCGGATTTGTGGGACTCTACGGCGTGATGCAGTCGGAGTAAGGGTGCCGCAGACGGTGCCAGCGGTGATTCCGCTTGGCGTTTTTATATAATGATTTGAGCAAGCGGCAGAAGGTCGGGGGTGAAAAAAGGAGTTATCGGAAGTTAGGCTTCGCCGGAAGTTAAACGGAAGATAACGGACAATAGTACAACTTGTTGAAAGATAGTGCTAATGTCCGTTATCTTCCATCCGCCGCAGGCGGATTAACTTCCTTCTAACTTCCGATAACTCCTGTTTTCGTCTCTTCTTAAACCGTCATTCTATGAATATGTCGTAGTCGTCGGTCTGCTTGTCGTTGTCCTTGTCGTCGGTTGCCGACGACGCCTTTACAGCTTCCTTCTTCAGCTTTCCGTTCTCGTCGAACATTCCGTAAGTGGTGCGCAGCACGATGAACTCGGTGCGTCGGTTGAGCTGATTGCATATTTCCTGCTTGTCGTTGTCAAGTTTTTTGATGAACTCTTCGGTCAGCACATCGTCCTCTTTAAGCCACGGATACTTCTCGGTGAGCTTCTTGCGCACGGTCTTAGGCTTGTCCTTTCCGTAGCCGACGGGCGAGAGACGGTCGCGTGAGATGCCTTTCTGCGTGAGATATTCCACCACCGATTCGGCACGGCGCTGTGCCAGCAGCTTGTTGTATTCGGCAGAACCCTTGTAGTCGCAGTGTGCCGACAGCTCTATGGTGACATTGGGATTCTCGTTGAGCAACTTCACAAGTTCGTCGAGAGCCGCGGTGGATTCGGGGCGGAGCGTGGCTTTGTCGAAGTCGTAGAAGATGTTGTCGATGAGCACCGGGGCTGTGATTGAGGCCAGGGGGAACTGCAATACATACTCCTCCGACTTGTCGGTGACGGGTGCTTTCAGTTCCTCCTTGTGGTTGAGGAACCCCTTGCAGGTGGCGAGGAAGATGTAATCGACATCGGGGCGTATCACCTCTTCAAACGAACCGTCGCCCTTCACGCTGAGTTTCTTGTTGGTTCCGTCGCTGCCCACCATATAGACCTGCGCCGAAGGAAGCTCGTAGCCGTCCTGTTCGTACACCCATCCTTTCACGTTCTGTATTATTTCGGGGTTCTCGAAACTATATATGTGGTCCCAGCCGCGGCCGTCGTTGCGGTTCGACGAGAAGTAGCCTCGGTTGTGTACACCCTCGAATGTCATGCCGAAGTCGTCGCCCTGCGAGTTGAGCGGATAGCCGGGATGGCTGAGATGATACTTGCCGTCCCTGCCCACGGAGGCTATGAAAATGTCGAGTCCGCCCATGCCGGGATGCCCGTCGCTTGAAAAATAGAGGTCGCCGTTGGGTCGGAATGTCGGGAACGATTCGTTGCCCGGAGTGTTGATGGGTGCGCCGAGGTTCTCCACGCCGCCCAGTCCGGCCTCGGTCAGGCGCACGCGCCAGATGTCGAGACCTCCCATTCCGCCGGGCATGTCGCTTGTGAAGTAGAGCCACTGTCCGTCGGGCGAGACGGCAGGATGGGCATAAGCCGAGAGCGTGTCGCGTGTTATCTCCACCACAGAGGGCTTTCCCCATGCGGCATCGGAGCGGTTGGAGGTGGCAATCTTGGCGTAGCGGGGATAGGAAGGGTCGGTGAGACATTGCGTGAGATACATTGTCCGGCTGTCGGGGGTGAAGCAGGCGGCACCCTCATCGGCATCGGTATTGAGTCCGCCGGACACAGGTTCGGGTCGGCTCCAGTGTCCCTTGTCGTCCTTCTGTGAGTGGAATATGTCGGCATTCTTCGTTCCCGTTATGCCGCTGAGTTCGTTGCCTTGCGCCTCGTTGCGTGTGGATGAGAAGTAGATGTGCTCGTGCTGGTCGCCAAAGAGCATGGGAGAGTAGTCGGAACGGCGCGAGTTGAACATGTCCATCCGTTTCACAGTGTAGCGCGAACCTTGCTCTTTCCAGCGTGGGGCGTTCCTTGCCGAAGTCAGACCGTTCTTTGCCAGAGTCCTTGCGGCGTCGGCGTTGAGGGTGATGCCCCATGGTTTGCCGTCGGCTTCGTCGTAGGCTCCGTTGTCGAGGGAGTCGAGCACCTCGCGAAACAGTTCTTCCGCCTGTTTGTAGGCACCGCTCTTCAGAAGCTGACGGGCATAGCAGAGGCGGTCGGTGGTGGTGGCTTTGTCGTAGCGTATGGCGTTGCCGTAAGCAGCCAGAGCCTTCTGTGTGGCGTTTATGCGCTCGTTGCAGTGGGCGATTTTCACGGCTATCTCTCCGCGGCGGGCCTTGTCCTTGGGCGAAGTCTTTGAGTAGGCTTGCTTGAACTGCGATGCTGCATCGTAATATTCACCTATGGCGAGGTATTTTTCGCCTTTCTTCAGATTCTTGTCGGAGCCGCATGCGGCTGCGGTCATTGCGAGAATGGCAATGACAGCGAGTGTGATGTATGATGAAAATGGCTTTTTCACGTTGCTTTTTGTTTGGGGGTTATTGTTGTATGAGGTTGCTTTTGCTGTGTCACTAAGCCTTGTCTGGGTTCTGCGGCGTTGCCGTTGTGGAGTCGAAACTGATGCGGTAGTTGCATCCGTTGCGCCAGTTGCTGCATCCGTAGGCAGTCTTTCCTTTTATTATTGTGCCTTTGCCGCAGACGGGACATACGGTGCCTATGATGGAATCGGAGGCTGCCGGCTGCGCGGCGGGTGCTGCTTTGGGCTTTGATGGAGTCTTGGGCGAGGGCTTGGCAACCTTCTTCTTCGTCTTCTTCTTGAGGTCTTCGTCGGTGGTAACGGTCACATGGCGGTTGCTGTTGTCGCGTAATACGTCATAGACAATCTCCGTTATCTGCTGTTTCAACTCGCTGATGAACTCGGCGGCGTCGTATTTCTGGTGCTCTATGTCGCGGAGTTTCTTCTCCCAGATGCCGGTGAGTTCGCAGCTTTTGAGCAGTTCTTCGTGTATGGTGTCTATGAGTTCTATACCCGTCGGGGTGGCTATGAGGTTCTTTCGCTCACGCTTTATGTAATGACGCTTGAAGAGAGTCTCGATGATTCCGGCTCTTGACGACGGGCGACCGATGCCGTTCTCTTTCAAGGCGGCACGCAGAGTCTCGTCCTCAACGAACTTGCCGGCGGTCTCCATGGCTCTCAGCAGGGTGGCTTCGGTATAGTATTTCGGCGGTGTTGTGGTCTTCTCTGTCAGCGTTGGAGTGTGCGGTCCGCTCTCACCTTTTGTGAATGAGGGGAGCGTGCGCTCTTCGTCGCCTTTCTTTTCTTCGTCGTCGGGAGCGTTTTGCTGCTGTTGCGCAGTGGTGTCGGTGGGTTGGGCATAGACGAAACGCCATCCCTGCGAGAGGATTTCCTTACCCGTTGTCTTGAATTCCACATCTTCAACCTTGCCGAGAACGGTGGTGGTGGAGAACTTACAGTCGGGGTAGAAGACGGCAATGAAGCGTCGGGCGATGAGATCATAAACATGGCGTTCAAGGTCGGTGAGACTTGTTGCCGGCACGCCGGTGGGGATGATGGCGTGGTGGTCGGTCACCTTTGAAGTGTCGAACACGCGTTTCGGCTTGATGAGTTTCTTGCCACGGAGGGGCGTAAGAAGCTGTTCGTAGCCGCGCAGACCGTTGAGTATGCTTCCGCACTTGGGGTAGATGTCGTCGCTTAGGAATTGCGTATCGACACGCGGATAGGTGGTCAGCTTGCGTTCGTAAAGTGTCTGGATGATGTTGAGGGTGGTTTCGGCACTCAGCGAGAATTTGCGGTTGCATTCCACTTGCAGTGATGTGAGGTCGAAAAGGCGTGGTGGCGCTTCCGTACCGTTCTTTTTTGACACGGAAGTGATGGTGAATGGTTTGTCGGCAATGGTGGAAAAGGCCTGTTCGCCTTCTTCCTTTGAGGTGAACTTGCCTTTCGTTGCGGTGAAAGTGGTGTCGCGGTAGATGGTGGCGAGCGCCCAATAAGGTTCCGGAACGAAACTGTCAATTTCCTTCTGGCGGTTTACAATGAGTGCAAGGGTAGGGGTCTGCACGCGTCCGATGGACAGCACTTGGCGGTTCTGACCGTATTTCAGAGTGTAGAGTCGGGTGGCGTTCATGCCCAGAAGCCAGTCGCCTATGGCACGACTGAGGCCTGCAATGTAGAGGGGCTGGTATTCGCTCTGGTCTTTCAGAGTGCTGAATCCTTCGCGAATGGCTTCGTCTGTCATTGAAGAAATCCACAGACGCTTCACCGGACACTTTGCCCCAGCCTTCTGCATCACCCATCGTTGTATTAGTTCTCCCTCCTGACCGGCGTCGCCGCAGTTGATGATTCCGTCGGCAGCCTGCATGAGTCGCTCGATTACGGCAAACTGTTTCTTTATTCCGTTGTCGTCGATGAGCTTTATGCCGAAGCGTGGCGGAATCATGGGCAGGGCTGCAAGGCTCCAGTGTTTCCACTGTTCGGTGTAGTCGTTGGGCTCTTTCAGGGTGCAGAGATGTCCGAAAGTCCATGTCACCTGGTAGCCATTGCCTTCCATATAGCCGTCCCTTTGGCTGGTGGCTCCTATTATTCTGGCAATGTCTTTGGCGACACTTGGTTTCTCGGCTATGCAGACAATCATTGTTTCTTGTTGTTTTGGTGATGTGTGGACAGCAGGTGCCCGTTGCAAAGTTAATGAAAAAAAAGAAGAGCACAAGGGTATTTGTGCTCTTCTTTGCTCGTGATCCCGTTGGGATTCAAACCCAAGACCTTCAGAACCGGAATCTGACGCTCTATTCAGCTAAGCTACGGGACCCTCTTTCCGCTTCATGCCCGTCGGAACGGGAAGCGACTGCAAAAGTACAAAATTAGTTTTAATAAAACGAATGAAACGGTAATTTATTCCATCAATACCATTGCACGGCGTTGCTGTATCCGCTTCGTTTGTCGTATTTGAGGGCGTCGGTGAGTGTGGCGGCGTTGCATCTGAACGAGAAATTGTAGCTCGTGTATGGCTTGAGCACCACCGAACAGCTCATGTTGAAGCAGTGGAGGTCGCGCTGCAACGACGCCGTTGTCATCGACATGTCGTGCCGTTCGAAGTCGTAACCCGTAGAAAACGATATGTTCCAGCCGTCGCTGAGGCGCAGATTGCCGCTTACGTTGAGGTTCTGCGAGAACTTGTAGGGGTAGCGCATGGTCTTCTCGTTGAACTTGCCACCTGTGTTTTCGCGCATGGTGATGCCGTAGCCGAAGGTGAGCGACCATGGCATATTGAAGCGCATGTAACCGTCATTGTCAGTTTCCACTTTGCCTCCGCCGCTCTTTTTCTTTGCTCCGCGCTGACCTTCCACCATTATGTCGTCCACGTTGCTTTCTATATCGGTGTCCAGACCGTCCTCGTCGTCGGTGTTCTTTTTGCGTTTCCGGTCGTTGGAATCGTTGTCGCTGCCGCCGCCGAACCATTTCTTTATCTTGTCGGGAGTGAGTGTGAACGAGAAATTCTGCGATGTTCCTTGGAAGCGTCCCCATTTGCCCATGCCCCAGAGGGTGTGGTTGCCGACGTAAGGAGTGCCGTTCTTGTCGAGTTCGTAGGCGTAGGAGGCGAACACGGCGGTCATGTTGAAGGTGTAGTTCTTCCACCATTTCAGACGGATGCGCATGTTGAGGTCGCTCAAAGGATGTGTCTTTGCCGCGAAGTTGTAGCTCATGCTCAGTGCCAACTCATCGATGAGGCTTATCTTTTTTATTCCCGTCGTGTCTTTGTCCGACTTCACTTTCATCTCGACATTGTTGGAAATGTCGAACGAAACGCTTCCCGTGTTGCCCCTTCCGGGTACGCCGTAGAGCGAATTCTGGTATGGGGAGTATTCCACGAGCGACACGTTGCCGTCGGCATCGGTCTTCTGATAGGTCGTCCAATAACCGTAACGCGAACTGCCGAAGTCGGGAGCGTAGTTGAAACTCACTGCCGGGGTGAGCACATGGCGCACTGCCTGTATCTTGTCGCCGAATATCTTCTTGTTCGGAATATAGAATCCGTAGAGCTTGGTGGACATTCCCATGCTCATGCTCCAGTTATAGACATTGTTGAAACCATAGATGGTATCGGTCACTTCTGTTTGCCGTTTGTCATCCCACGAGCGCATGATTTTGTTGGAATACATGCGGTCTTGGAAGTTGAACGAGGGGCTTACATTGATGTAATTGAACAGTGTGAAATTGCCGCTGACGGGTATTGAGTGGTTCCATCCGTTGCGCCAGTCCTTTATCAGACTCGAATGCATCAGCTTTTCTTCCTTTGTGTTGATGCTGTTCGAGATGTGTCCGGTGTATGACATTGATATTTTCTCATACCAACGCTCGTCGCCTACGGCATGTTTCCGCTTGAAAGGGTAGAAGCGGCTTATTGAGATGTTGAGGTCGGGGAGTGTCATGCTGATGGTGGAGTCGCGCATGTTCTGCGACAGGTTGGCGGTGCTGCTCAGCGAAAGACCTATGCTCGAGAACGTGGTGCTCCACGAAACGGATGATGTTCTTGTGGACTGTGTGAGCGACTGCGGGTTGTACAGCGAGTTGAGGTTGTTGCGCTCGTAGCTCGATGTGGCGAAGTTTACGCTTGCAGAGAGCGAACTGTACGGGTTGGCCTTGCTGTCCTGACGGTGGCTCCATTGTATCTTGAAGCTCTTCTGACGCGAGAAGTCGGGCATGCCTTTGTCTCCTGTCTTCGTGTCCTGATAGCTGAAATAGAAGCTGCCACCGTATTTATAGCGGCGGTTGTAGTTGGATGCGGCTGACAGTCCCCATGAGCCTTTGGTGTAAATCTCGCCCAGAAGCTTCAGATCCCACTTGTCGTTTATGGCGAAATAGTAGCCTCCGTCGCGCAGATAGAAGCCGCGGTCGCTCTCATCACCGTATGACGGCATGATGAATCCGCTTGAATAGCTCTTCGTGAATGGGAAGAAACCGTATGGAATGGCAAGTGGCAACGGCACATCGGCAACGACAAGGTATGCCGGACCGAAGGTGACATCCTTGCCGGGACGCACCTTTGCTCTTGATAATGCTATGTAGAAGTCGGGATGTTTGGCGTCGCATGTGGTGTAACGGCCGTGTTGCAGATAAATGTCGCCGTTGGCGTTGCGCTTTGAAATCTCGCTTCGCAGGAATCCTTCCTGCTGCTTTGTGTTTACGTTGGTGATGAGACCCTTTTGCGTTTTGAAGTTGAAAGCCATCGTGTCGCTTTCGTATTCGTCCTTTCCCATCTTGAAAACGGGGGTGCCGGTGAGCCTCTTTCCCGAAGCGTCGGTGGTGTCGACGACGCCCGTTGCATGCACGATGCTGCTGTCAAGACTCATGTGAATCTTCTCACTGGCAAGGTCCATGTTCTCGTATTTCACTGTGGAACTGCCGTAAAGTCGTGCTGTCTTCGTCGTGGCGTCATACACGAGCGAGTCGCTTGCGGTGTAGTTCACGGGCGAATTGATGCCCGTCGCCCGCTGACGGTTGATGGAGTCAAGCCTTATCGAGTCGTCAACGGCTTTGTTGTGATGGTAGATGGCGAGTTGGAGCGAATCCATCTTTGTCGTGTCAATAGCTGCGACAACCACAGTGTCAGCCATGACAGCGGTGTCGGCCGGCATTATGGAGTCGTGTTGCTCCGTCTTTTTCTTCTTTTTCTGTGATGCGGGCAGTTCGCTGCCAGCCATTACAAAGATGAAGGCGAAGAGCAGAAGTGCTATGACAGTCTTTATTCTCATTGTCTGTTATGGATGTCTTGTTACTCAAAAAGACGGTGCATTTCGCGGAAACGTTCTATTGTGTCGCCTCCGAACTTGGCAAGACTCTTTTCCGCTTGCTCCACTGTCTTTTGTCGGTCGAGGTGTGTCTTCGAGAAGAACTTGTCGGCATAGCATATCAGTTTCTCCTCCATTGTCTCTGGCACAAGACTTGTGTGCGGCAGAGGCAGGTTCTGTTTCACTATGTCGTCGAGTGTGAGTCCGGCTCCGGTGTGGCGTTCGCACACTCTTGCATACTTCTCCGGCAGACCCTCTTTTCTAAGTATTTCGGCACCGCACACGCCGTGTCGGATGTACGGTTCGGTGCCGTGGCATTCTATTCCTGGTGCATTTGTGAGCACGATGCCTATGTCGTGAAGCATTGCTGCATCACGCACGAAACCGGTGTCGATGTGTAGTTCGGGGTGTAACGAAGCAATCTGCAGCGCGAGTTGCGCCACAGATTGGCTATGTGTGACGAGAATGTGGCGCAGAGCCGCATTCCCGTTGTAGTATTTGTCGATTATTTCCTGAAACATCTTGGTTTGGAGTTGTCGGAATATAAAGAATCCGTCGCTCTTTCAGGGCGTCGGGAAGTGGAAGCCGATACCGCTTTTGTCGCAGACGGAGCGGCTGGTTTCGACTTCCATTGATTCTTTATTTCTTTAACTTCTGAAAAGGATTTTACTCGTGTTCGCGCTCGATGTAGGCGATGACATCGCCTTTTGAAACCTTTGAACCACGCTTTGCGTTGATTTCCACGAGTTTTCCTCCGAGTGCGGCGGGTACTTCAACGAACTCGCCCCATGGTGCCTGAATGTAGCAGAGCACATCACCTTCCTTGTATTCCTTGCCGATGAACGGTTCCACAGTGGGTGCGCATTCGCCCTCGCCGGAGAATTCCCAATAGATTTCGCCCTTTACCGGAGCCACCACAGCGTCGGCTTTTGCGTGCTTGTATGCACTGAGCTGTTCGGGAGTGAGGTTTGCGCCGAGTTTGGCATCCTTGAGTTTCTGGAGGTCGGCAAGGAAGTTTTTCTTTGCCTGTCCGCTCTTGTAGTTGCGGTATTGTTCCGGATGCATGGCGAGTTCGAACAGTTCTTCGTCGTCCTGTCCGTATTCCCAGCCGTTCTCATCCATTTCCTTGCGGAAGTCGTCGAGTGCGTCTGTGAGCAGAGTGTGTGCATCGACGTCGGTGAATTCGCGTCCCTGCTTCTTTGCAAGTTCCACGAGTTCGGGGTCGATTGAACCAGGAATCTTGCCGCTCTTGCCGAGAATCATTCCCCACATTGAGTCGTCCATCATCACGAAGCGTCCCTTTCCCTGTTCGATGGTGAGGAGATTCATGAGTGCTATGTTCTTTACATACTGCGAGAACGGTGTCACCAGTGGCGGATAGCCCACGCGTGGCCATACATATTCCACTTCGTCGAAGAGCTTTATGAGCAGGTCGTCCATGGAAAGTTCTTCCTCTCCGTTGCGTTTGCGCACGTTGTTGATCGTGGTGCGCATGCCGCCGAGGTCGGCCATCATTGATCCCATCATGCCGCCGGGGAGTCCGCAGCCGAGCAGAAGCGACGACATTATCTTGTTTCCGGGGTTGATGAAGTAGCCAAGCCACTCGTCGATGAACTCCTGAGTCATTGCGCGTGCCTTCATGTATGCGCTCATATTGATTTCAGGAACATCGAATCCCTCGTTCTTCAGCATGCTGATGACCGAGATCACATCCGGATGCACCTTGCCCCATGACAGCGGTTCGATGGCGGTATCGATGATGTCGGCTCCGTTCTGGCACACTTCGAGGATGCTTGCCATTGAGAGTCCCGGTCCGGAATGTCCGTGATACTGTATGATGATTTCCGGATATTTCTCCTTAATCATCTTTGTGAGTTTGCCGAGGAATGCCGGCTGTCCGATACCTGCCATGTCCTTCAGGCAGATTTCCTCTGCTCCTGCGCCGATAAGCTGGTCGGCAATGTTCATGTAGTATTCCAGAGTGTGCACCGGCGAGTTGGTGATGCAGAGTGCGCACTGCGGTGTCATGCCGCCTTCCTTGGCCCATTTTATTGATGGTATGATGTTGCGGACATCGTTCAGACCGTCGAATATTCGTGTGATGTTGGTGCCCTGCTTTGCCTTTACCTTGTACATGAGGGCGCGCACATCATCGGGTACGGGATACATACGCAGTGCGTTGAGTCCACGGTCGAGCATGTGTGTCTTTATGCCCACTTCGTTGAAGGGCTTGCAGAAGGCGCGTACGGCATCGTTAGGGTTCTCGCCTGCGAGCAGATTCACCTGCTCAAAGGCTCCGCCGTTGGTTTCCACACGGGCGAAACATCCCATGTCGATAATCACGGGAGCGATGCGTGCCAATTGGTCTTTGCGTGGCTGGAACTTGCCGGACGACTGCCACATATCTCGATAGACGAGACTGAACTGGATTTTCTTTTTCATTTCTATTTGTCGTTATTACAAAATTCTATAATAAAATGGATGTGGGTATTTCCCCATTCAAATGTGCAAAATTAGGCAAAAAAATCCAATTAGTGAGTGTTACTATACGTTTTTTAGGATTTTTGGCAATAACAAGGCGGGGTGTCTTGCCTTGTCGATTTTTATTTCCTCAATGTTTTCTTGCCGTTCTTTATCACGACGCCCTTGTAGTTTTCGCCCACACGCTGTCCGCCTACATTGTAAGCCTTGCTGTCGGCAGTCTTGTCTGCGTCTTTCACTGATGCGATGCCGGTGGGATTGTACGAGCCGTCGAAGTCGAAGACGTATGTCGTGCCGTTTGCTCCTGACAGGCTTATGGTGTCGTCGGTTCCCACTTCCATTTCCGTAGGAATGTCGTTGATGTAGAGTTTGGCTTTCTTGAGGTTCTTGTAGAGCACGCGCATCATCTGTCCCTTGTTGTTTGTGAGTTTCACGCGTGTCGCTTCGCCGTTGTTCCATGCTATATCCACTGTCACGTCGCCCACTGCTTTCATGCCGGTGATGTGTCCTGCCGTCCATGCCGAAGGCAGTGCCGGGAGTATGCGTATGGTGCCTGAGTTGCTCTGCATGAGCATTTCCGCCATTCCTGCGCATGCGCCGAAATTGCCGTCAATCTGGAATGGCGCGTGCGAATCGAAGAGGTTGTAGAACACGCCTGCACCGCCATTGCTGTGAGCCAGTGCGTTGTTGAGTATTTTTCGTGCGTGGTCGCCGTCGAGGGCGCGTGCCCACAGGTTCATCTTCCATCCCATCGACCATCCCGTGGCACCGTCGCCGCGCAGTTTCATCGAGTTTACTGCTGCGTCGAAAAGTTCTGTTCCTGGTTCAACCTGCGAGAATGGGTAGAGACACATGAGGTGCGACATGTGTCGGTGACCGTTTTCGCCGGCGGAGTAGGGGCTGTATTTCCATTCGCGCATGATTTTGCTGCCTGCTGCCAAGGCACTTGTTCCCCATGTGCCGCGGTAGGTCTCGGTGGCAAGACCCTTGTCGAGTTTTTGGAAACGGTCCTTCAGTTTGCTCAGGTCGTCGGCAGAAATGCTGGCATCGTCGCCGAGTATGCTTATGGCTTCGAGGGTGTTGCCGAAGAGGTCGTAGATGAGTTGCTGTGCGTGTGCCACACCGTTCTGCGACTCCGGACCGTGCTCCGGCGACCATTCATTGGGTGCTTCGTATGTGCCGTCGCTTGCCAGCTTCACACGGTCCATCCAGAATTGCGATGCGGAGAGCATTGCCGGGAACACTTTCTTGAGGAAATCGTAGTCGAGGGTGTAGCGGTAGTGCTGCCAGAGGTGTGTGGCATACCATGCGTTGGCTATCACATAGTTGTTCTTGAATGCGCTTACGCCGCCGAAGATGTTGTTCTCCGTGTAGCAGGTCCAGCCCCGGTCCTGTCCTTGCAGCTGTGCCCACTTCTGCCATTCGTTGTGGTTCACCGCCATGTTCCATATATAGTTGAGGAACGGCATGTGCATTTCGCTGAGGTTGGTGGTCTCTGCCGGCCAGTAGTTCATCTGCACATTGATGTTGGAGTGTATGTCGGAGTTCCATGCCACCACGTCGATGTTGTTCCAGATACCTTGCAGGTTTGACGGAAGGTCCACTCCTCTCGACGATGCTATTTCGAGATAGCGTCCGTAGGCGAAGTAGAGTTGTTCGAGCATGAGTGCGTTGTCGCCGTTGCCTCTGTTGTAGTTGTCAATGAGCTTGTTGGTGGGCTGTTCGTTTTTCGTGCCGTTGAGGTCGAAGTCGAGGCGTGCGAAGTAGCTTTGGTAGTCTGCCACATGCTCCTCGTAGAGTTCTGTCCACGACTTTGCCGCAGCTGCATTGACACGGTTTGCGATTGTTGTTGCGAGCTGTGCCGTGTTCGATATGTATGTTGCGGAGTATGCGTCGAAGTCGGTTCCACCGCAAAGTATCACGAGCACTTCGTCGGCTCCCTTCACTTCAATGCCTTCTTCGGTTGTTGTCATGGTTCCTCCCGTCGGCACTACCTTCATGCGTGCGTTGTAGCTCACGAGGTCGAGTTTGCCGCTGAATGTTCCTTCGCCTTCGCTGTAGGTCGGTGTGGCTGATACTGAGCCCGGCTCCATGCTGAAGAGCAGGCTTATCTTGCCTTTGTCGCTTGCCGAATAGCGTGCCGCAATGACATGCGCCGGGTTGGAGGCGATGTATTCGCGCGTGTAGGTCACGCCTGCCTGCGATGTGAACTGTGTCTTGCCGGTGGCGGTGGTGAGGTCGAGCAGCCGCACATAGTCCTTTGCTGCCTTGTCGTCGGTGGTGCCGAATTCGTTGCTTATGTCCTTGGCGTATATGGAACCGAAGTTCTCGTACTTGCCGTAGCCTTTGCCGCCTAATGGCGAGCGTGCCGCCGTTCCCGACCAGAGGGTCTTCTCGTTGAACTGTATTTCGTCCTTGTACAGGCCGCCGAAGAGGCATGCTCCCAGCTGTCCTTCGCCTATCGGCAGGGCATACTCCATCCAGTTGGAGTAGCCTTGACCTCCGCTGTAAAGTCGGGCAGTGGTTGCCGGCTCGTCATACCACAGTGTGAGCTTGTTCTGCGGGATGAAGTTGGTTATGCCCACTGTCTTGTAATCGGCTGCGTTTATCTCTGTATCGGGTTTCACGAATGTCACCACGTTGTTCGCGTCGTTGGTTTGCCAGAAGCCTATGGTGTTGCCTGTGCCGGGCGACCCCCATAGGTTCGCCACGTTGTTGCCGCTCTTGCTGTTGGCTACGATTTCCCATCCGGCTCCATTCGAGGTGTTGGGTGCGGTCTGCAACTTGAATCCTCCCGGCTGTTTCGATGCGCTTGTGCGCAGCGGGGTGGGGTTGTTGCCGCCTTCGGTGGTGCTTATCGACTGCGAACTCACCACGATGTAGTCGCCCGCCATGTTCTGAAACTGGAAGTTTTCCTGCGTTCCTATCAGCTTCCATTGCTGTGTTTCGGTTCCTGTAGCGTCGTAGAGGCGTATGCAGTTGTCGCTTGCTCCTACGCTCATCACCTTGCCGCTGCGCAGGAACTTCACATAATAGTAAGTGGCTTCGCCCGTCTCTGTGGAGAATTCCGGCAGCTTTGCCGATGCTTTCAGTGGCCGCTTGCCGCTTGTTGCGGCGTTCACGCATTGCAGTCCTGCGATGAACGATACTGCCAATGCGAAAAGTAGAAGTTGGAATTTCTTCATTATGGTTTGTTCTTTTAGGTTGTTATGATTTTTGCAAAGTTACGCATAAAATCCGATAAATCAGTCGTTTTGCCCTATTTGTTTGTTCTCGTGGGCGTTTCCTGCCGCTCTTTGCTTCGCCGTGCCAATGTGGTGAGGGACGATGAAACGTATGGCTGGCTATGCGGCACTTTGACTTCCTTGCTCACGGAGGGCTAAGTTTCCTGCATTCCGGCGTGCAAAAGTCTTGCAGCAGGGAGTAAAAGAACAGCAAAAGGCATGTTTTGACCTTTAAGACAAGGTTTTATGATTTTTATTTGTATTTTTGCATTGTATAGAAACAAGCACAGTTTATTATGACACAGTCCAACGAAAGAAGACTCCCGGTAGGCATACAAACATTCAAGGAGATAAGAGAAAGGAATATCCTGTATGTTGATAAAAGTGACATGGCCTGGCGTTTGGTGAACAGGGGTGATAAATTCAATTACCTCAGTCGCCCTTGCCGCTTTGGCAAATCGGTTCTTGTGAGTACGTTGCAAGCCTATCTTGAAGGCCGTCGTGAACTCTTCGAGGGACTGAAGATAATGCAGCTGGAGAAAGAATGGAAACGCTATCCGGTGATAAGGCTTGACATGAGTCTTGGAGGGGCGTCGGCGTTTGCCTTGAAGTCGTATCTTGATATGGCTTTCGGACGCTATGAAGAGGCTTACGGCATTGTGCCCAAGGACACGGCTTCGCTTGCCTCTCGCTTCGATGCAATCATAAGAACGGCTTGCGAGACTACCGGGTTGCAGGTGTGCATTCTTGTCGATGAGTACGATTCTCCGCTCCAGCACTCATGGAAGACACCCGAACACGAGGCTTGCACGGCTGTCTATCGTGAGGTGTTTGCCAATCTGAAAGCCAATGACGAATACGAGAAGTTTGTTTTCATAACCGGCATTACCAAGTTCACGCAGATTTCCTTGTTCTCGGTTCTCAACAATCTTACAAACATAAGTTTCCTTCCCGACTACGCTGCTATCTGCGGAATCACGGAAGAGGAAATCACCGAGAACTTCATGCCCGAACTGGAAAAGATGGCTGGTGCTAACGGATGGACTCTTGATGAAACCCGCAACCGCTTGAAGAATTACTATGACGGCTATCATTTCAGTGAAGACTGTACGGTGGATGTCTATAATCCTTTCAGTCTTGTGAATGCTCTGTCGCAATCGAAGATGCGTAATTTCTGGGCTTCATCAGGCGCGACATCAATGTTGCCGAAGTTTGTTGATAACATAGAAATCAACCTTAAGAATTTTGACGACTGCGTGATTTTGCATACTACGATAGAGACTTCTGATGTCACCAATGGTGGAGCAGAGCTTTTCCTGTACCAGTCTGGTTACCTCACAATAAAGTCTGCCGACGAGATGATGTATCATCTTGGATTTCCCAACGAGGAAGTGAGACAGGCATTGTACGACTGTGTGCTTCCGGCTCTCACGCTTCGGAATACGGGCGATACGCAGTCGCTTCAGGCACAGTTGTATTATTATATGAACAACGGCGACCTTGAGACGGCTATGAAGGTGATGAAAGCACTCATTGCCGATGTGCCTTACAGCAACAAGAAGATGGCTTCGATGGACATGGAGGAACGCTATCGTCTCATCATCAGCACGGTCTTCAATGCCATAGGCTTCAAGGTGGAGGTGGAGCGTATGCTCGCAACGGGCAGAATCGACCTCGTAGCTGTCACGCCACGATACATTTATGTCATAGAACTCAAGCTGAAAGGCAACGGAGGCAAGGCTGCCGCTGTAAAGCAGATCACTGAAAACCTATACACCGAGCCGTTCAAGGCGGACAAGCGCGAAGTGGTGGGGCTGGCAATTGAGCTTGACGACCAGGGCAAGGGGTTGCTCGACTGGCAGAAAGTGTGATTCCCGTTTTTTGCACACTCACGCCTTTCTTGTATTATATTTGTTTTTCTGGCTGTCTGAAAATGCGTGTCCGGCTGTTTGCCGGCGTTTTTCAGAGGCAGAGAGGATGGTTGCGTGTGCAGTTGCATTGTGTTGAATATCATTGTTTTCCTTTGCTTTTACGGATTTTGTGCAATATGGAATGAACCGGAAAAGCGTGTTTTAAGGCTTTAATGACCATGCTTTCATGGCATGATGATGCTGTGTTTGCACTGTAAAGGAGGCTCCTTTGGAAAACAAATGAGGCTTGTCTGCATCGCAAACAAGCCTCGTTTGGGTTGTAATGGAGTTTTCGTCCGTCGAAAACGCTGTGCAAATAGTCTGGAATAACAATTCTCGTTGTCAAAGAATTTTACTGCACAGGGATTATATTTGCCTTACATGTCGTGCT
Organism: uncultured Prevotella sp.; assembly: GCA_900553595.1. Taxonomy (GTDB): domain Bacteria; phylum Bacteroidota; class Bacteroidia; order Bacteroidales; family Bacteroidaceae; genus Prevotella. Next base: position 24,215 of record USEC01000011.1, read on the forward strand.
TTGCGAAGCGTTCCTCGGCGAGTTTCTCGTATTTTGTGCCCTTGCGTCCGTAGTTGGCGTAGGGCCAGATGCTTATGCCTCCGCGCGGAGTGAAGATGCCTGTCACCTCGATATACTTGGGGTCCATGAGCCGTATTAGGTCCTTCATTATTATGTTCACGCAGTCTTCGTGGAAGTCTCCGTGGTTGCGGAAACTGAAAAGATAGAGTTTCAGACTCTTGCTCTCCACCATTTTCACGTCGGGGACATACGCTATGCGTATCTCGGCGAAGTCGGGCTGACCCGTGATGGGGCAGAGAGAGGTGAACTCGGGGCAGTTGAACCGCACCCAGTAGTCGTTGTCTTGGTGCTTGTTCACGAACGATTCGAGCACTTCGGGGGCGTAGTCGTCGCGGTATTTCGTCTTTGCACCGAGAGCCTGCAAGCCCTCATCGCGACGGTTTTCAGAGTTTGTTGCCATGTTGGGATTGTATGTTGAACGTTTGTTTTTGGAGAAACTGGAGAAATTAAAGAAGTTGGAGAAGTTGAAGCCTGATGTGTTCAACTTCTCCAACTCATGCTTTTGCGAGCCTTTTATCAGATGTTGAACACCTTCCACACACTGTAACTCACGCCATTGTCGAATGTGTCCTCGTTCTCATGCCGCTTCGTTGCCCTCACTACGCGTATTGTCACGGGCAGTACGAGTATTTCGTAGAGAGTCTTCAGCACCACCTGCGATATGATAAGCACGGGCAGTACGTCCGTCGGCACGACGCCTCCGAGAGCCAGAGGGAAGAATATCACTGAGTCGGCAGCTTCGCCGTACACCGTACTCATGATGGCGCGTGCCGAGAAGTTCTTGCCACCCGACTTCAGTTTCATGCGGCTCATGACGTAGGCATTGACGAAAGAACCCACGAGGAAAGCGAGGAACGAAGCCGCGGCAATGCGTGGTGCCAGACCGAAGATGGCATGGAATCCCTCCTCGTTATCCCAGTACGGGGCGGCAGGAAGGGCATCGCACAGCGCACCGAACGCAACAAAGAGGAAGTTCATAGCGAAGCCGAGCCAGATAAGGAGTCGCGCCTTGCCGTAACCCCACACTTCGCACACGCAGTCGTTGATGATGTAGGAGATTGGAAACACTATCAGTCCGCCGGTAATGCTGATGGGACCGAATGAAAGCTGCTTTGTTTCGAGCACGTTTGCTGCAATGAGGCAAACGCAGAAGAGTATGCTGAAAAGCATGAACAGCACGCTCACTTGTTTGTTTTTTGTTTGCATGATTCTTGTTTTTAAAGAGGTTTACCAAGCACTCTGTGTGGAAAGCTAACACCGCCGGTGGGTGTAAAAGACAGCATCTGGCTTTCCACTGTGAACGGTTTCGGGGTGCAAAGTTAGTCATTTTATTGCAGAATGCAAACATTTATTAGTAAATTTGCATTCCGAAAACGTTTGACACATATTTATATATGACCTCATCCTTACACATTGCCATCATCGGCGGCGGTGCGGCAGGCTTCTTTGCCGCCATCGAGGCGAAACGCTGCAACCCCGATGCCGACATCACCATATTCGAGAAGAACAACGCCATGCTCGCTAAGGTGGCGATAACCGGCGGCGGACGCTGCAATCTCACCAACTCGTTCGCACTCATCAGCGACGCCCGCCAGGCTTATCCGCGCGGGCACAAGCTCATGAAGCGGCTGCTGAAACGCTTCTCGCACACCGATGTGTACGACTGGTTTGAGCGTGAGGGCGTGCCGCTCGTCACGCAGAGCGACGAGTGTGTGTTCCCGGCATCGCAGGATTCGCAGAGCATCATTTCGTGTCTCACACGCCTTGCCGTGCGCCTCGGTGTGCGGCAGCGTTGCGGTCATCGTCTGACGGACATCAGCCGCAACGCCGACTCCACGCTGCACCTCACGTTTGCCAATGGCTTTGAGTCCGATTTCCACCGTGTCGCCGTCACCACCGGCGGTGCGCCCAAGGGCGAAGGACTGTGCGTGCATGTCAGTCTGGGGCATGAGATAGAGCAGCCCGTGCCGTCGCTCTTCACGTTCAATGTGCCCGATGCACGCTTCCTCGAACTCATGGGCACCGTGGTGGAGCCGGTCATAGCTTCCATTCCCGGCACGAAGCACCGGGCGGAAGGCGCACTCCTCGTCACACACTGGGGTATGAGCGGTCCGGCGGTGCTGAAACTCTCGTCGCACGCGGCACGCTTCCTGCACGAAAACGCCTACCGCACGAAGGTGGCGGTGAACTGGACGGGCATGACACAAAGCTCGGTGGCTGCCGAAGCGGTGGCTGCCATTGCCGCCGCAAACGCCCAGAAGCAGCTCGCTTCGGTGCGCCCTCTCAATCTTCCGGCACGCCTCTGGCTTTATATATTGGCGAAACTGGGTCTGTCGCAGCAGAGACGGTGGGGCGAACTGGGCAAGAAAGACACCAACCGCCTTGTGGAAACGCTCACCAACGACATATATGAGATAAACGGCAAAGGCCGCTTCCGCGACGAGTTTGTCACCTGTGGCGGCGTGTCGCTGGCTTCCGTCGATATGAATACGCTCGAAAGCCGTGTCTGTCCGCACCTCTTCTTTGCTGGCGAAGTGCTTGATGTCGATGCCATTACGGGCGGCTTCAATCTGCAGGCAGCATGGAGTATGGGGCATGTAGTGGGACGAAATATCGCAGAATAGGACTTAATTTGTGTTAAATGTCTGTAAAATGGGGGGTGAGCATCTTTTTTCATACCTTTGTAAAGTTCATTCAAAGAATGACATCCGACATAAGTATAAACAAAACAAACATTCGTATGAAGCATTTTTCTACTCTTCTGTTGGCGATGTTCGCCATCGGTGCAAGCGCGCAAAGCGGTGGTACGGGAGCATTGCTCGATGAAACCTACCAGTTTACAGACGACGGCGACGGACTTTTCCGCTATGTCTTTGCCTACGACAAAAACAAACAACGCTCCTCGGAGACCATCTATTACAAGGAACGCAACGCTGGCGTGTGGGGCAGTGAGTCGCTCTACGAGGTGGGCAACTACTCCTATCAGTTCGACTCCAAGGGTCGTCTGAAGGTGAAGGAGGTGAAGTACACCCTTGGCAAGCCCAAATTTCAAACCTACCGCATCATGGTGGACTATAACGACAATGCCGCTGCCGGCGAAGCAGTGAGCACTTTCAAGCGTTATACGCTCACAAACGACAACAACTACCAGCTCGAAGAGCAGTGGAGCCTTTATGCCAACGGCCGGCTCGCCTCGCATTCGATTCTCAACAGCTACGATGCCGTGTCGTTCCGCTATGATGAAAACGGAACGAGGAATGCCATTCTCTCCTACGATTTTTCAGGCGATAAACTCGTGACCGAAGTCACAAAGAGCGGAACGCTCAACGATTCCACCATCGTGCATTACAAGGATGGAATGCCGTCGTGGACAGAACGCTACCGTTACGATGGCAAGACGGGGCGGCCTCTTGAATATACCAAATGGGGAAAGACGGTGGATGCCTTTCATAACGTGTGGAAGTACGATGCCCAAGGACGCATCGTGCTCGACGAACATTACATTGACAGCGCAGACGATGAAGTGGATTATCCGACAGTCGCAGCCTTGTCGGGCAAGCGCAGTCAGTGTGCCCGCTTGCCGTTCATGGGTGCAGGCCGGGCGAAAGCGGTTTCCAATGCCCGCAAGGCAGATGCCGCTCTGCGCCGGAACAGTAAAGAGTCGGCTCTGACGGAACCTGAATGGAAACTCGACGAACGCATCACCTACAAGTATTACAATGATGAGGTCTATCCCGTAAGCAACTCTTGGCGTTCCGTCATGAATATGGAAGGACCCTTGTCGGAGTGGGTTTTCATGGAAAAGGGTGATGAGACAGAACCTGATTATGAGGAACGCGTAGTCTTTACACGCGATGCTTCGGGCAAACTCACGGCAGTAAACCATACTTACAGTAAGGAGGAAGGCAGCGAAAACTCGTCTGTCTATGTCGTAGATGCCGCCGGACACGTTACCCGTCGCACCTATACAAACAAGGAAACATGGGGAGACCGTACGGATACTTATGTTGAAGATTGCCAATATGTATGGGATTCCGACCGCTGTGTGAGTATGGTTGAAACCAATGGAAACACTTCCGGACATCAGAACAAGACATCACACGTTTACACATACGACACTGCCGCCAATAAGTTTACCGACGAATTGCGCGTAATTAACGAATCCGGGACGGATGGATCGTCCACTTCCACAGAGACTTACACCGTGCAACAGAACGGAACCAGCGTTGAAGCCACAAACTATCAGTCGGCCGATATCAAATCACGATACATCCGTGAGGTTCAGCAGGAGGATGTAAGCTTCATCGCTCCCAATATGTTGAAGGACTATGACGGGGTTTATCCGGAGCCGCGCACGGTGATTTCGGTGAAGGGTCGCGTTGTAACGACAGCGACAGGACTATGGGACAGATACGGATATGTGGATGTTCCGGCTCTCAACGATGCCGACAACCAGTACCTGACACTTGCTCCCGACCAGTATTTCAAGGTGAAACGCGTCGGCAACCAGCTTGTATGTTCCAGCATCAACGGTTTCCCTGTGTATGTGGTTGAGGGCGATCTCCTCAAGAAGGAATACATCTATTACGATCACACTTCATCTGTAACTCCCCAAACCTGCGTTGCACCGGTTGCCAAAGCCGCTGCCGGTGTTGAGTGTACCGAAGTGGAATATACCTATTCGCAGTACGGACTGCTCGTGGGACAGACCATCACCGATATAAGTGCAGATGGTAAACGCACTGAAAACATCACCATAGAGTACAAGTATGATGAGGCCACCGGCATCGGAACTTACGAGGCTGCCACAGCCAGAATGCAGCTTTCGGGCAGAAGTCTTGGCTTGACCGACGGCGCAACATTCAGCGTCTATACCCTCGGCGGCACACAGCTTGCCGCCAATGTCGCCGATTACACTTTCGCTTCATCGGGTGTATATATCGTAAAGGTGGGCGGAAAGAGTGTGAAACTCACTGTGAGATAAGGCGCATTGAGGCGTGACAACGGGGCTTGATGCTTCGTTATGCGACGCTTTGAAGTTATGATTCCTATACGGAAAAGGCAGGAAATTGCGGCGAAGAAGCTGTGGTTTCCTGCCTTTTGCATTATGTGTTGCAGAATGTTATATTAGCAAAAGAAATGCGACAATCGTTGCCTCTTAAATGGAAAATTGTTATTTTTGCACATGAATAGGTAAAACCAGACAAACATTTAAACAGATTACAGTATGATAAGACGACTCTTTTCAGCCATTGCACTGGCTCTTGTAGCAACAGCGGTGGCAGCTCAGCAGAAGAATGTTGAATACAACATCAGCGGAACTTGCACCAGTGGTGACAAGATGGTGTATGTGATAAATGCCGCCGCACGCGACATTGAGGTGTTGGACAGTGCGAAAGTGGAGTCGGGCAAGTTTGCCATGAAAGGCAATGCCCCTGAGAACGCCCTCCTCGGACTCACACTTACGAAGCAAGGCTACTGTGCATTCATCAACGACGGCACTCCCATCACTGCCGATATGGACAGCAATGTGCTCACCGGCTCGGCTCAGAACACCAAGCTTAACGCCTACGACCGCGAGATGGACAAGTATTCTTCGCAGATGATGGATATTTATTCCAAGTTCATGGCAGCACAGCAGGGCGGCGCAACACATGCCGACCTGGATAAGCTTCAGGCGGAACTCGCTCCCCAGATTGAGGCCATTTCAGAGCAACAGTCAAAGCGTTCGCTTGAAATCATCAACGAGAACACCGACAACTTCATACCCGTCGCGTTCATAAACAATGTTGTTGGCGACTGCGAGTACGAAGAACTCAAGCAGCTTCTCGCCCCTGAAAAGGTGTATTCAAACCATCCCGCACTCGCCGGAGCGCACCAGTATCTTGCAATGCTTGCCAAGAAGGCGGCCTTCATAGGCAAGAAATTCATCGACATAACAGAGAACGACACCGAAGGCAAGGCTCACAAGCTCTCCGAATATTGCGGCAAGGGCAACTATGTGCTCATTGATTTCTGGGCAAGCTGGTGCGGACCGTGCCGTGCCGAGATGCCTAACGTGAAGGCAGCCTACGAGAAATACAAGGCTAAGGGCTTCAATATCGTCGGTCTTTCGTTCGACAGCAAGCTCGATAGTTGGAAGAAAGCCATCAGCGATATGCAGCTTTCATGGGTTCATCTGAGCGACCTGAAAGGCTGGCAGAGCCTCGCCGGACAGACATACGGTATCACTTCAATCCCTGCCAGCTATCTTGTGGCACCCGACGGCACTGTCATTGCAGCCGATTTGCGTGGCGACAAGCTCGAAAAGAAGTTGCGTGAGGTGTATGGAGAGTAATGGGAAATGAACTGACAAAAAGGTAGAAAAGTAAAAAGGATTTGCTGCAACTTCTGCAAGGAAGCACTGCCGAAGCCTTTTTACTTTTTTGCTTTTTACCTTGTTTCCGCATGTCTGCGACAGACTCACGGCCGGAATGCAGACCGGCGGAACCTCCGTTACGTTCCTTCCCACTCATGCCGCGCCCCTTTCCACCCCTTGGTTTCTATATTATTTTATTTTTATACAATGGATAACAACAGACAGGCGACACTCGAACTCGGCACAAAACCGGTCGGCAAACTGCTCATGCAGTATGCTCTTCCTGCCATTGCGGCAATGACGGCAGCGTCGCTTTACAACATGACCGACAGCATCTTCATCGGACAGGGATGCGGTGCGCTTGCCATAAGCGGCCTCGCCATCACCTTTCCGTTGCAGAATCTCGCTGCAGCCTTCGGTGCCGGCGTGGGCGTCGGTGCCTCCACCTGCATCTCGGTGAAGCTCGGTCAGAAGGATTATACCACTGCCGAGCGTGTTTTCGGCAACGCCTTTACGCTTAATATAATAATAGGTGTGGCTTTCAGCATCATTACGTTGATGTTCCTCAACCCCATCCTCCGCTTCTTCGGAGCCAGCGATGCCACCCTGCCTTACGCTCGCGAGTACATGGTTATAACCCTTGCCGGCAACGCCATATCGCACATGTTCTTCGGAATGAACGCCATATTGCGTGCCGCCTCCAAGCCCCGCAGTGCCATGATGGCCTCCATCGTCACCGTAGTGCTTAATGCCATACTCTCGCCCATATTCATCTGGCCCCTCCACATGGGCATCGGCGGTGCCGCACTCGCCACCATTATCTCCCAAGCCACGGTGCTGGCGTGGCAGTGCCGCATATTCAGCAATCCGCAGTGCATAGTGCATTTCAAGCGCGGCATATACCGTCCCGTGGCCCATATCATCAAAAACATCATCGCGATAGGCATGTCGCCGTTCGCAATGAATGTGTGTTCGTGCATCATCATCATCTTCATCAACAACGCCCTCATGCGTCATGGCGGCGATATGGCGGTGGGTGCCTTCGGCATAACCAACAAGATTGCCTTCATCTTCATAATGATAAACATGGGAATGAACCAGGGCATGTTCCCCATTGCGGGCTACAACTACGGCGCACGCAACTACGACCGTCTGCTGCGTGTGCTCCGCTACACGTTTGTCGTGGCAATATGCATCGCCACCGCGGGCTTCATCATAGCCCAGACACTGCCCTACGAGTGCGCACGCCTCTTCACTACCGACGAGAACCTCATACGCATTTCCGAGCGTGCCATACGCATCAACATGATGGTGTTCCCCGTTGTGGGGGCGCAGATGGTGTGCACGGGATTCTTCCAGAGCATAGGCAAGGCAAAGATAAGCATGCTTCTGTCGCTCTCACGACAGTTGCTCTTCTTTCTGCCGCTGCTTATTGTGCTGCCGAACTTCTACGATGTGGATGGCGTATGGATGTCGCAGCCTATCAGCGACATGATTTCCGCCATCGTAGCGGTGGTGCTTCTGCTCAATTACATAAAACGTTTCAAACAGCAATAGATACATAACCTCCGCATCATCACCTATATGCGGAACCTAAACAAACAGGATATGGAAAACAACGATAATCTCATCATAAGTGTGGGACGCCAGCTTGGCAGTGGCGGCCACATCGTGGCGAAGATGCTTGCCGACGAATTCGGCTGCAAGTTCTACGACCGTGAGGTGCTCAACCTCGCAGCCAAGGAGAGCGGATTCAGTGAGGAATTCTTCGAGAAGAACGACGAGAAGAAGGGATTCCTTTCGTCGGTGTTCCACATGCATGTGCCGTTCATCAGCGACAACACGTTCTACAACAACGGCATCTCGCAGGAAAACCTCTTCAAGTTGCAGAGCGATGCCATGCGCAAGGCAGCCGATGAGTCGGCGTGCGTGTTCGTAGGGCGTTGTGCCGACTATGTGCTCCGCGACCATAAAAACCTTGTGAGCGTCTTCATCACTGCCGATCTCGACGAGCGTATAGCCCAGGTGTGCAAACGCCACGACTGCACTGCCGATGAGGCCCGCAAGATAATAGAGTCGGGCGAGAGTGGGCGTGCCTCGTTCTACAACTACTATACGGGCAAGACCTGGGGTCACAGCTCCTCCTACGACCTCTGCATCAACTCGTCGCGGCTCGGACTCGAAGGCACCAAGGAGTTCATAGCACAGTTCGTAAGAAGTCTGAAGCGTGCATGAAACGTATAGGAATCATCAGCGACACCCATTCCTATTGGGACGACCGCTATCTGAAATACTTCGAGCCGTGCGACGAAATATGGCATGCCGGCGACATCTGCGGCACCGAACTGGCTGAGCGTCTGGCGGCATTCCGCCTCTTGCGTGCCGTCTGCGGCAACTGCGACGGCGGCGACCTGCGGCTGATGTACCCCGAAATACTGCGGTTTCGCTGCGAGGAGGTGGATGTGCTCATGAAGCACATCGGAGGCTATCCCGGACGCTACGACCCCAGTATCAGGTCGGAGATATACGCCCGTCCGCCGCAACTCTTCATCAGCGGCCACTCGCACATACTCAAGGTGCAGTACGACCGCACGCTCAATCTGCTGCACATCAATCCCGGTGCTGCCGGAATGCAGGGCTGGCAGCGCGAACGCACGCTCGTGCGCATAGCCATCGACGGTGCGAAAATATCCGATTGTGAGGTGATCGAACTGGGAGGCACGCAGTGCCGGTGCGAGCCTTGAAACATGGTGTTTTGTCAAACATGGCACCGTCCGTTTGAAAACAAGCCTTGTTTGCATCCGAAACAAGCCTTGTTTGTACTCAAAAGAAGCCTTGTTTTGAAGCAAAGGAAGCCTTGTTTTCAATGCACTTGCAACAATATGAAAATCAGTTTGTTATGAATATGAAAATGAAATCCGTTATGTATTGGATGTGGCGGTTTGTCGTGACCGTTGCCCTCCTGTTCTTTTGTCGTGTCGGACTCGACTGGCTTTTTGGTGACGACCCGCTTGAGCATTTCAACCTCAGAGGGTTACTATTCGCCGTCATTGTAGTCCTTATACTAAGAGGCATTGACGCATTGGAAAAAAAGAAGGGGACGAACTGAGGTGTGCCGGAGTGAAAAACTTATTCACGGCTCATAAAAATAAAAATCGTCATGCAATGATTTTATCTGACTTGCATTATAATATTGTGAGCCGGAATTCTGTTTCTGTATCATTAAAAAATATCGAACATCGCGCAAGTGAAGCTGAACCTTTCGCATAATATGACATCGGAGCAACGCCTTGTGAGCGAGGTGAAGCGTGGCGACCGCCTTGCCATGCGTCGGCTCTACGATGAATATTCCGGCTATGCCATGTCCGTAGGGCTGCGGTATGTGCCGGACAGGGACGATGTGCTCGATATTCTGCAGGACAGTTTCATAAAGGTGTTCCAGCGCATTGGCGATTTTGAGTATCGGGGCGAAGGTTCGCTCAGATCGTGGATAGCACGCATCACCGCCAATGAAGCCCTCGGACTGCTGCGGCAGCGCAATCGTGTGACCTTCACCGACAAGCTGCCGGAGGCATCGACCGACGATGAACCCGACATGACCATGGTGAGCGACGATGTTCTGAACGGCATGATAGGGCGTCTGCCCGACGGCTACCGTGTGGTGCTCAACCTCTATGTGTTCGCCGGAATGAGCCACAAGGAGATTGCCGCCGAACTCGGTATAAGTCCGAGCACGTCGGCGTCGCAGTTCTTCCACGCCAGAAAAATGCTCGCAAAGATGATTAACGACTATAATAAAAAGCAACGATAATGGAAAAGAACGATTGGACACGACAGTTGCACGAACGTCTTGACAACCATAAGACGGCTGTGCCGGACGGCGTCTGGGACGACATAGAACGCCGTCTCGATGCCACGCGCCGCCCACGCCGCCCACGCCGGGCGCTGCTTGTCGCTTCATGGCTCACGGCAGCTGCTGCCGTGGCATTGTTGCTTGTGGGTGTCTTTCACCATAATGAGACTGCGCTCACCCCCGTTGCCATTCAGAAGGCGGCGGCAGAAAGGGGCGTTGCGCCTGCCGGTAATGTGTCGCCGGCAACGATTCAGTCTTCTGTCGGGACTCTGACAGCTCTTGCTACGGTGGAGAGAAGTGTCCGTGGCGTGGCGGAATGCAGCGATGTCGGCGAAGAAATGCAGCAGCAGAGTGTGGCTTCTGTGCATGAAGTTGATGCGACGGTGAGTGCCGAGCCCGGAGAGGAGGCTGCCGTACAGACTGCCGAAACACCGATGTATAGAGAAAAGAAAGTGTCGGCAGTGTCGCCTTCGGCACAGTCGTGGGAACAATCGTCCATGCGCACACCGGCACGCAGTGCCTCGCAGTGGAGCATCGATGCCTACGCCGGCAACGCCGTGGCACAGAGTCAGGGCATGACGGGCAGCTTGAGCGTGCTCAGCAGCCGCGCCCCATCAGCCGGTTGTAAAGGAAGCGTGTGCGTGGACAACCCGCCGCTTCTGCTCGCCGACTATAAGGAAGTGAAGCATCACAACCCGCCTTTGAGCTTCGGCGTGTCGTTGGCTTACGGTCTTACCGCCCGTCTTGCGCTGCGTAGCGGACTCGTCTATACGCGCGTGACATCCGACTTCATACACGTTCTCGGCACCGACGAACTCACCGACCGCCAGACCCTGCACTACATCGGCGTGCCGCTCGCGCTCAACTGCAAGGTGTGGGGCAACCGTTCGGTTCACACCTATGCCACCGTTGGGGCGCAGATAGACTTCAACGTGAAGGCCACGCTCGACACATCAGCCGGCGAAGGCACCATGCACAAGGACCGTCCGCAATTCTCAGGCAACGCCGCCGTGGGCATAGAGTACGACATTGTGCCGCATGTGGGACTGTATGCCGAGCCAGGCGTGCGCTATTACTTCGACAACCGCAGCACCGTGGAGAACGTCTTCAAGACCCGTCCTTGGGCGTTCAACATGCAGATGGGTGTAAGAATCAATGTTAAATAAGCTAAAACAACAGAAGTAAGGACAAGTCGGGAAACAGCATTTTGTCATAATTTTGCTACTTTTGCAACGTGTAAAAACATAGGAATAACCTTCGTGGTAGCATTATGAAAATTGGTTTGTTTATACCTTGTTATGTCGATGCTCTCTATCCAGAAGTGGGCGTCGCAACATACAAACTTCTTAAAAGCCTGAATCTCGATGTCGTCTATCCCTTGAACCAGACCTGCTGCGGCCAGCCTATGGCAAATGCGGGCTTTGAAAAAATGTCAGACAGGATAGTTGGGCATTTCGACGAATTGTTCAGAGACTTCGATTATGTGGTAGCTCCGTCGGCATCGTGTGCCGCTTTTGTCAGACTTTATCATCCGCGTCTGGCAAAAGGAAAGCACGAATGCCTCACTTCCAAAAAGATTATGGATGTCGTGGAGTTCCTTCACGATGTCGTGAAAGTAAAGGCTTTGCCGGGTGTCTTCCCTCATGTCGTGAGTGTGCACAACTCATGCCACGGCGTGCGCGAGCTCGGACTCTCGTCGCCTTCGGAACAGAATGTTCCGTCATACAGTAAAATCATCGACCTTCTTCGTCTCGTCAAGGGCATAACCATACGCGAACCCGAGCGTAAGGACGAGTGCTGCGGCTTCGGCGGAATGTTTGCCGTCGAAGAACCCGACGTATCTACGCGCATGGGACAGGACAAGATAGCGCGGCATATAGCCACGGGTGCCGAGTATGTCACGGGTCCCGACTCGTCGTGCCTGATGCACATGCAGGGCATAGCAAAGCGCGACAAAAGCCCCATCAAGTTCATTCATGTAGTACAAATATTGGCAGCAGGACTATGACCACATTACATTCGGAAGCTGCACGACGCTTCAACAAAGACCGTGAAAAGACCACTTGGCACGACGCCACATTCTGGGCGCTGCGCCAAAAACGCGACGCCATGGCGCATGGACTGCCCGAATGGGAAGAACTGCGCAACCGTGCCAGTGCTATAAAACGCCACACCATAACGCATCTTGCCGACTATCTGGAACAGTTCAGCCGGCAGCTGGAAAGCCGAGGGGTCATAGTGCATTGGGCGAAGGATGCCGAAACGTTCAACCATACGGTGCTCGACATACTGCAGAAGCATGGCGTGACAAAGATGGTGAAGTCGAAATCGATGCTCACAGAAGAGTGCGGCATGAACCCGTTCCTGCAGGACAACGGCATTGATGTGGTGGAGACCGACCTCGGCGAGCGCATCCTGCAGTTGCTGGGGCAGAAGCCCAGCCACATAGTGATGCCGGCAATACACCTGAAACGTGAGGAGGTGGGACGCATGTTCGAGGAGAAAGGCATAAGCAAGGAGGTGGGAAACTACGACCCTACTTACCTCACCGCCTGTGCACGGCAGCATCTGCGCAACCAGTTCATGGAGGCAGGAGCAGGCATGACGGGCTGCAACTTCGGCGTAGCAGCCACCGGCGATGTCGTGGTGTGCACCAATGAGGGCAACGCCGATATGTCCACTTCCATGCCGCGTCTGCATCTTGTGGCGATGGGCATAGAGAAAGTGGTGCCCGACTACCGGTCGGTGGCAGTGTTCCAGAGACTCCTGTGCCGCTCCGCCACGGGTCAGCCCACAACCGCCTACACCTCGCATTTCCGTCAGGCACGTCCCGGCGGCGAGATGCATGTCATTCTTGTGGACAACGGGCGCAGCGACATCCTCGCCGATGAAGACCATTGGCAGACGCTGAAGTGCATACGTTGCGGTTCGTGCATGAACACATGTCCCGTCTATCGACGCTCTGGCGGTTACTCCTACACCTATTTCATTCCCGGACCGATAGGCATAAACCTCGGTATGCTGCGCGATGCCGCCCGCTATGCCGACAATGTTTCGGCGTGCTCGCTGTGTCTTTCGTGCGACAAGGTGTGCCCTACGCAGGTGGGACCGGGTTCGCAAGTGTATCTGTGGAGGCAGAAGCTCGACTCGCTTCACCGTGCCGACCCTATGAAGAAGGTGATGTCGGAGGGTATGGCGGCGCTCTTCAATCATCCGCTGCTCTATTCTTCGGTGCTGAAATTGGCTCCACTCGCCAACATCGTGCCTGAAAAACTCACGCATGTACGCTTCCTTAATCCGTGGAGCGTGGGTCATGCGATGCCTCATTTTGCCAAGACATCGTTTCAGGAATTATGGAAAAATGGAAAAGTGAAGTGATGAACGATTCGGATTTGACGACTTCTCCGTATGCGAAAGCAATGTAAAAGGAAACAGAAATGAGTTATAAAGACGAACTTTTAGACAAGCTCCGCCGTAATACAAGGGAGCAATACGATATGCCGGAAGGCGACGTCGCCGGCATAACCTACGACGACACTGTGGCACAGTTCATATCGATGAGCGAGGCTGTGGGCAGCCGTGTGGTGGAGGCGAAACCCGGCGAGACTCTCGACGACATAGTGCGCCGTGCCTATCCCGATGCGAAAGTGATAGCATCGGCTCTGCCGCAGCTCACAACGGCGACGCTCAATCCCGACAATGTGCCCGATGCGCAGTCGCTGAACGGCACCGATGTGGGTGTGGTGGAAGGCAGTATAGGCGTAGCAGAGAACGGCTGTGTGTGGATTCCGCTGTCGATGAAGGAGAAAGCGGTGTGCTTCATCTGTGAGTATCTTGTGATAGTATTGCCCAAGAGCGGCATCGTGAACAACATGCACGAGGCTTACTCACGCCTGGATATGCCGGCTACCGGGCTCGGAACGTTCATAAGCGGACCTTCAAAGACCGCCGACATAGAACAGGCTCTCGTCATGGGTGCGCAGGCGGCACGCGGCGTGACGGTGGTGATAGTGTGACGCTTCTTCATTCGGCATAGTCGCTCACGATATCAAGCAGCTCCTGACCGAAGCGGCTTGCCTTCGCCTTTCCCATGTAGCGGCATTCCAGCAGTTGTGCGGTGTTCCTTGGTTGCAGGGTGGCTATGTCGGTCATTGTCTCCTTACGCAGGATGCAGTAGGCAGGCACTTTCAGTTCTTCCATCTTTGATTTGCGCCATGCTATGATGGCTTCGAGCAGCTTCATGTTGCACGGCATGTTGGCGTCGGTGGCCGGCTTCTTGCTCTTTGCTGTGTTTTTTGCGGCAGTCTTCTTTTTCTTCGGCTCTTCCTGTCCCGTGAGCACCATTGCCCTTTTGTGCAGATAGGGTTGCAGCGAAAAGCCGTTCTCCTTTACATACATCAGCAGTTCGCACTTCTGTTTAAGCATTTCGCGCAGGTTTGCCGTGAGTTCCGTCGCTCTTGTGCGCAGCACATCGTTGGCTGTTTCCACGCGGGTGTTGCCGGCCAACAGCACCATGTCGTAGAGACGGCTGCCGAAATAGGTGGCTCCCTTGCGTATGCGCTCCTGCAATGTGGGGTCGTTGGCGTAGTCGGCACAGGTGAGTATGAGGCGCACATACTGCGTGTTGAACTTCTCCGACACTTCATACACCTCCTTCTTTATCACGGAGAAGCGGGCCTTGTACTCCAGAATGAGCTTGGGATAGTTGCGGCGGAAGTTGTCGTTGAGCAGATTCATCATGCGTTCAACGGTCTGTGTGATGATGTGGAAGTTGAAGAGCTCGCTCACGGTGGCCATGAAGAAGTCGCGCTGCATGGTCTTGAGAGTGTCTTCGGTGGGAACATGCTGCGATGCAAGCGATATGAACGAGTCGATGGCGCCGTCTCTTATTATCGCACTTTCGGGCAGGGGCGCACTCAGCACCAGACCTTCGAGCGTGCGGCAGCGGCTCAGTGCGACGTAGGTCTGCCCGTGGGAAAAGGCGTGCTGCACATCGATGATGGCTTTGTCGAAGGTAAGTCCCTGACTCTTGTGTACGGTTATTGCCCATGCCGCTTTCACGGGGAACTGCTTGAACACGCCTTCCACCTCTTCCGTTATCTCCTTTGTCGATTCGTTGAGCACATAACGGCTGTTTGTCCACTCTTCAGGCTCCACCCTTATGGCGGCATCGCTACCCTTGGGGATGACGGAAAATCCCTTGCTGTCAATTTCGCTTATGTGTCCTATCATACCGTTGTAGTAGAGTTTTGCCGGCGATGAGTCGTTCTTTACGAACATCACCTGCGCCCCTTTCTTCAGAGACAGGCGTTGGTCGGTGGGGAAGAGCATTTCGGGATACTTGCCGCTTATCTGCGCATTGTAGTGGAAGAGGCTGCCTGGCAGTGCCGACAGTTGCTCGTCGTTTATGCGCTGGGCTTGTGCGTTGTGTGTGGTGAGGCGTATGTAGCCCTCGTCTTCGCGTGGTTTGAAGCCCGGAATGTAACGGCTGTTGAGGGCGTTGAGCACGGCATGGTCGGCGCGGTTGTCGCGCACACGGTTGAGAATTTCAAGGAAACGGGCGTCGCTCTGGCGATAGACATGGGTGAGTTCTATCATTGTGAACGCCGACTTGCGCAGGGCGTGGCTGCTGAAGAAGTAGGGCGTGTCGTAGTAACGGCTCAACAGTGTCCACTCTTCATCCTTGGCTACGGGGGCAAGCTGGCCGAGGTCGCCAATCATAAGCATCTGCACGCCGCCGAAAGGGGCGTTGCTGCGACGATAACGGCGAAGCGCATTATCGACAGCATCAAGCAAATCGGCACGCACCATGCTTATCTCGTCGATGACAAGTGTGTCGATGGAACGTATGACGCGAATCTTCTCTTTGCCGAAACGGAACTGTCCGCTGCTTAACTTGTAGTTGGCTTCGGGTATGTAGGGGGCGAAGGGCAACTGGAAAAACGAGTGTATCGTCACACCTTCGGCGTTGATAGCGGCTATACCGGTGGGGGCAAGCACGACGATACGCTTTGCCGACTCCCGGCGCAGATGGCGCAGAAAGGTAGTCTTTCCCGTTCCTGCCTTTCCCGTAAGGAATAGGTTGGTGTTGGTTGTTTCTATTATGTCCCACGCGATGCGTGTCTGTTCGTTGGTTTCCATAATGCGTTTGTTGTAGAAGATGGCGCTTGCCGTTTGTCATACAAAAGTACGAATTTTATTCCAAACTAACCCTATTGTGCCGCGCAAGCGTCTTAATTTGACAAAAATCAATCATCTTTATTTTGTCGGGAATACGTTTCTCGCTAACTTTGCAAGTGCAAAGTACAAAATGAATACTCACCTTATCCACAGATGTTACAGCTATGATAAAAGCCTTGTTCTTCGATGTTGATGGCACGCTCGTGAGCTTCCAGACACACAATGTACCGCAATCCACATGCGACGCACTGCGCCGTGCCAGAGAAAAGGGCGTGAAGATATTCACGGCTACGGGTCGCCCGCGGCAGTTGCTCGACAATATTCCCGAAGTGGAACCGCTTATGGACGGATACATTCTCGCCACGGGCGCACTCTGCACTTATGGCGAAGAGGTAGTGCGCAAGGATGTTATTCCTGAGGATGAAGTGAGGGAGGTGGTGCGCTTCTGTACGGAACTGGGTGTTCCGACAGTGGTGGTTGGCACGAATGACATTCAGATTGTCAATCGTAACGACGAGTTCAACCATGTGTTCCGTGATATGCTGAAGGTGAAATACAACAAGTTTGATGTGCCGCTCGACGAGGTCATTGCGCAGGGCGTGTTGCAGATAACACCGTTTCTCACTCCCGATGAGGAACGCAGGCTGCTCCCTTCGCTGCCGGGCTGCACTTCGGCACGCTGGTATCCCACGTTCTGCGACATCACTTCTGCTGCTGCCGACAAGGCGAACGGCATACGCTCCATCGCACAGCACCTTGGCATAGACCTCTCGGAGACTATGGCTTTCGGCGACGGCGGCAACGATATTTCAATGCTTCAGACCGTCGGCACGGGCGTGGCTATGGGTAATGCGCTCGACGAGGTGAAGGCTCATGCCGACTATGTCACCACCGATGTCGATAACGACGGCGTGAAAAATGCTCTGGAACACTTCGGGATAATTTAGAAAGGAATCCTGAAATCAGCATTGCCGGATAGACCTGCGACATGAATATTGCCGTCTTACGGCGGCATTGCGATACTCCGCCATAAGGATTTTTTTCGTCCTTGTGGCGTTTTTTTCGTATAAAAAGCTAAAAATAAGGTGAGAATTCTTTTATAAATGTATTTTTTCGTAACTTAGCGCACTGTAAGTCGTACTTGTGACAAGCATGACGAAGTTGGCGGATTCGGAATGGAACCGCCACAGACAAAAACTTTGTAATACCAAATTGCTAATTTACTGAAGTTCCGCAGGTTTTCGATTATTGACGGAATACGGCTGGATAAGAGACGGGAAGAGCACATCTCCTCGTCAATTGTTGGTTTGTTTTCGTGTTGAATGACGCCGACTGGCGGGATTCGAATAATTTTCTAATCACTTAATCTATGAATATCAAATTCCTATTCTCAGCATTCCTTCTGGGATGCGTAGCAGTGCCTGTTGATGCAACTGTTGCCAGTGCCGCCCCGATTGGCGTGGCAGCGGCAGCCGATGATGCCGTGGAAACAGGCTCTCTTGCCATAAATATGGCTACCGGTTCGTTCACAATCACAAACCCCAGCAACTCGTACGCCACACGATGGGCTTCCACACAGACGGAACCTAAGGTGGAAGTGGATTGCGGAGTGAACAACATGGATGTGAAAAACAGTGACGACAACACCATCATGGCCTATGTCGGAGGTAAGAACTCATGCGACTATGTGCTGTCGGTAAGTAAAGGATGGGTCATCACAGGCTACAGTTTCGATGTGGCTCTTGTGAATGCGGCAAAACCAGTAATGTTGGTTGCCGGCGAAAAGACAGTGCAAGCCACAACCACTCCGGAGCGCGTGACAGTGAACGGACTGTGTGAAAACAACTTTGTAGGTTTTACTCTTTATGGTGACAACAACGCCGTTTTGATAACAAACTGGACGATAAGCTACAAAACCGACCCTAATGCCGCGCCTGCTTTGGACCTTCGTGAGAAAAAAGTGTTTGAGAACGTGGCGGGAGGCGTGCCTTACCGCATCCCGGCGATAGGAAAAGCAGGCAATGGCGACATCATTGCCGTGGCCGATTCACGTCCGAGTCATGCCGACATCGGGTCGGGTAGAGTGGATTTGCACCTGCGCCGTTCCACCGATAACGGTAAGACTTGGGGCGAAGTGCTTATGCCGGAGAACTTCAGAGGCGACGGCAAAATCACCTCATGGCGTCACGACAAGGCTGCATACGGCGACCCATGCATCGTCGGCGACCGTGAGAGTGGACGCATGATGATCACTTCTTGCTCAGGATTCCCCGGTTTCTTCGATTCCTCAGACAGAGTGATGGGATGGGCACGATGGTATTCCTATGACAATGGAGTGACATGGGAAGGTCCGCAATACATCGAGCAGGAGTTCGTTTATAAACCTCTGGATGAGGCCGACCACCACATTAACGGCTTCTTTATAGGTGCCGGAAAGATTCATCAGAGTAACTATATCAAGAAGGACAAGTACTACCGCCTCTATTGTGCAGGCTCAAGCCAGCAGGGCGGAGGTAACACTGAGAACTGGGTGCTCTATTCCGACGACTTCGGCGAGACTTGGGACTTCCTTGGAGGTGCCGGCGTTTCTCCCGTTCCTCATGGCGACGAGCCTAAGGTGGAGGAACTTCCCGACGGCAATGTTATAGTTTCGAGCCGCCACGTTGAAGGTCGTCGTTACAACATCTACAAGTTCTCAAGCGACGACGGCGTTAGCGGAAGCTGGGGCGAAGTGGCTCTTTCGAGCACAGCCAACCACGGATTGAAGGCCAACAACGGCTGCAATGGCGAGATTCAGATTGTTCCCGTAGTGTGTAAGGACAACGGTGAGAAGGCATTCATAGCCCTCCAGTCGCTGCCAACATACAACCGTACGAAGGTTTCCATCTTCTATAAGGATATAACCAACCCTCAAACGTATGCCACACCTGCCGATTTCGCCAGAGACTGGGACGGCTATTATCAGGTGAGCAACACTACTTCGGCTTACAGCACATGGTGCCTGCAGGACGACCACACGCTTGGTTTCCTCTACGAGGAGAATAGTAGCAACGACGGTTACGACATCGTTTACAAGCGTCTTGGCATCGATGTGATAACAAACGGCAAGTATGAGTTTGACACGGAGTTCGTTTACACACCGAAGAAGATTGACTTTGCAAAGGCAGAACGCATCAAGACAATGTCGAAACTAATCACTACCGTTGAGAACGAAGTTGCAAGCCGCTCGTCGTATGTGCTTGGCGACAAGCTCATCAAGGATGTAAACCAGCTCAGTTGCCCGTTCAAGTATCAGGGAACCACCTCCAGCGACCGTCGTGGTCTTGATGCTCTCATTGACAACAATGCCTCCACTTTTTTTCACACCGACTATTCCGGCGGCAATGTGACACCTGGAAAGCACTATCTGGATGTGACAAGTGTGAGTGGAACTGCATTTGAAAAGGAGATACAGATAAATGTGACACGCCGTGCCGACGGTGTCGCCGACCATCCGAGCGAGTTCACAATCACTGGTTCCAACGGCACTTCGGAGTTCACTCCCATCGCCGTTGTTGAAGTTCCCGACGCTTCTGCCGGAGCGAAAGCCACATGTTCCTTTGATATTCCAAATGGCGAGAGCTACACACAGTTGCGCTTTGCCGTGACCAAGACACCTCTCATGCGTGGCTATTGGCACATGGCGGAGTTTCAACTTTATCCCCGTACACTCGACCCGGAATGCAAGAACGCCGTTCATCCCGATGCATATAAAAAGATAATGCAGGCAATTGCTGACGCGAAGAACGCGGCAGACTGTACCGAAGACGACCTCGGCAATTTGCAGAAAGCTTACGATGACTACCTCGCCGTAGTGGATAACTCGACTGCTATAAGCGAAATAGAGTACAAAGCCGGCGAGCCTGCTTACATTTACGACTTGCAGGGTCGTCGTGTGAATGCTGCCCGCAAAGGCATCTACATCATCAATGGCAAGAAAGTGGTGAAATAACCGCCGCCTGACATAATCGTGCAAAAGCATGAAGAAATCCGCATCATGCAAGTGTAATGTGGATTTCTTTATGCTTTTTTTGTATATATAATGTTTGGAAGTCGGAAAAAATGAGTAAGTTTGCAACTATAAACCAAAACAATAGAATTTATACAGAAAATGGATATTACCGAAAGATTTATCAATTACACACAGTTCGACACCCAGTCGAGCGAGGAGTCGGAGAGCGTACCCAGCACCCCGAAACAGCTTGTGTTCGCAAAATACCTCACAGAGGAACTTGAACGTGAGGGCTTGAGCGATGTGGAAATGGACGAGCAGGGCTACATCTACGCCACACTGAAGGCCAACACTAAGAAGGATATCCCTACCATCGGCTTCATTTCTCACTACGACACATCGCCAGATTGCAGCGGTGCAGGCATCAAACCACGCATCGTCAGAGCCTACGACGGTGGTGATGTGGTGCTCTCCGAGGGCATAGTGTCGTCGCCGGCTAAGTTCCCGGAACTGAAAGCGCACATCGGTGAGGACATAATCGTGACCGACGGAACGACCCTTCTCGGTGCCGACGACAAGGCAGGAATCGCCGAAATCATCCAGGCGATGTGCTGGCTGCGCGACCACGACGAGATAAAGCACGGTGACATACGCGTCGCTTTCAATCCCGACGAGGAGATTGGCATGGGCGCACACCACTTCAATGTGGAGAAGTTCGGTTGCCAGTGGGCTTACACCATCGACGGTGGCGACCTCGGCGAACTTGAATATGAGAACTTCAATGCCGCCGGTGCCAAGATACACATAAAGGGAGTGAGCGTACACACGGGCTATGCCAAGGGCAAGATGGTGAACGCTTCGCGTCTTGCAGTGGAGTTTGCCGACATGATTCCAGCAACAGAAGTACCCGAAGTGACCGAGGGTTACGAGGGATTCTATCATCTTTTGGGTATCAACTCCAATTGTGAGAAGGCCACATTGTCGTACATCATCCGCGACCACGACCGCGACCGCTTCGAGGACCGCAAGGACTTCATCGAGCAATGCGTGCGCAAGATGAACGAAAAGTGGGGTGAAGGCACTGTGACGGTGGAACTGAAGGACCAGTATTACAACATGAAGGAGAAGATAGATCCCAACATGCATGTTATAGACATAGTCCTGAAAGCCATGCAGGAAAGCGGCGTCGCTCCCAAAGTGCAGCCCATCCGCGGCGGCACTGACGGTGCACAGCTCTCGTTCAAGGGTCTGCCATGCCCCAATATCTTTGCCGGCGGCTGCAACTTCCACGGTCCTCACGAGTTTGTGAGCATTCAGGTGATGGAGAAGGCCATGCAGGTGATAATAAAGATATGTGAGATTACGGCGCATTTCAACGACTGAAACTCGCTTATATAAAATCAGAAAAGGAAAAGGCGGTAACACATGCAGAATGTGAAACCGCCTTTTACGCTTGTGTGAAAAGCCTGAACGGCATCGCATGCGCATAAAAAACGGAAACGAAAATGTCAGAAGTCCCTACGCTTATCAACGACCTCGCCCTCATACTTATTGTTGCAGGAGCGGTCACTCTCATCTTCAAATACCTCAAGCAGCCGCTTGTCCTTGGCTATGTGGTGGCAGGATTCATCGTGAGTCCGCACATGCCTTACACCATGTCGGTAATCGACAACTCCGACATTCAGACATGGGCAGACATTGGCGTCATGTTCCTTCTTTTCTCGTTGGGACTTGATTTCTCGTTCAAGAAGATTGTGAAGATGGGCATTTCGCCCGTCATAACCACCTGTACCATCATCTTTTCGATGATGACATTGGGCATTGTCGTCGGACACGCGTTCGGATGGAACCGCATGGACTGCATCTTCCTTGGCGGAATGCTTGCTATGAGTTCCACCACCATCATCTACAAGGCATTCACCGATATGGGACTGCGGCAGCAGAAGTTTGCCGCTCCCGTCATGAGCGTGCTCATTCTTGAGGATGTCCTTGCCATTGTCATGATGGTTGTGCTGTCGTCTATGGCGAGCGGAAACAATCCTGACGGTGGCGAGATGATAGGGTCGGTGCTCAAGATAGGTTTCTTCCTCGTGTTGTGGTTTGTCATAGGCATCTTCGTCGTACCGTTGTTCCTGCGCAAGACGCGTAAGGTTATCAACAACGAGACGCTTCTCATCGTGTCGCTCGGCCTTTGCTGCCTTATGGCTGTCGTCTCCACGAAGGTGGGTTTCAGCAGTGCTTTCGGTGCGTTTGTCATGGGTTCCATCCTTGCCGAGACCATTGAGGCCGACAAGATAGAACGCCTTGTGGCTCCCGTCAAGGACCTTTTCGGAGCCATCTTCTTCGTGTCGGTCGGCATGTTGGTCGATCCTGCCATACTCGTGCAGTATGCCTTGCCTATATGTGTGCTTGTTATGACGATACTTGTGGGGCAGGCTGTCTTCGGAACATTCGGTTTTCTTATCGGAGGCCAGTCGTTGAAGTCGGCCATGCGTTGCGGATTCTCTATGGCACAGATAGGTGAATTCTCGTTCATCATAGCTTCTTTAGGTCTGTCATTGCACGTTACGGGCGGCTTCCTCTATCCCGTTGTGGTGGCGGTGTCGGTCATCACCACCTTCCTCACGCCCTATATGATTCGCTTTTCCGTCCCCTGCTACGGCATTCTTGAGCGTCGTCTGCCCAAGACATGGATTCGTGCGCTCAACAACATAACGCTCTCTCACCCCTCATCGGCTCCCCAAAGCAACTGGCACAGCCTCATTGCGCAGATGGCACGCATCACTGTGGTCTATTCCATACTGTCGATTGCCGCCATCGCGCTTATGTTCACCGTCTTCCTTCCGTTCATACGCAGCCTCATGCCTGGCATGCACTGGTGGGCCAACGGTATTTGCGGACTTCTCACCGTGGTCTTCATTGCGCCCTTCCTGCGTGCTATGGTTATGAAGAAGAACCATTCTGAGGAGTTCCGCGCGCTCTGGAACGAGAGCCGTGCCAACCGTCTGCCACTGCTTGTCACCATTCTTGTGCGCCTGTTCATAGCGGCGGCGTTCATCTTCTACATCTGCAATTTCCTCACACGCTTCACCAATGCGCTCATGCTCACCATAGCTCTTGTGGCTGTGGGTGTGATGATTCTGTCGCGGAGGTTGAAGCGTCAGAGCATACTCATGGAGCGTATGTTCGTGCAGAACCTCCGTTCGCGCGACATAGAGCAGCAGGTGCTCGGGCTGAAGAAACCGCTTTACGAGGGACATCTGCTCGACCGTGATATACATATCTCTGAAATTGACATTCCGGAGGACTCCCGATGGGCCGGCCTCTGCCTTGCCGACCTGCGTCTGAGCAACCGTTTCGGCGTGCATGTGAGCAGCATTCTGCGCGGACACCAACGCCTGAACATCCCCGGAGGCGACAGCATTGTCTTTCCCGGCGACCGCCTGCAAGTCATCGGAAGCGACGCCCAGCTTGCCGCACTCCATGCTGCCGTAGTGGGCGAGACGGTACCTGCCGACCCCGATATAGAGAAGCGTGAGATGCGTCTGGCGCAGATCGTCATCGACAAGCATTCGCCTTTCGTGGGCAGGACAATGGCGGAGACCGGCATACGCGAACGCTTCAGTTGCATGGTCGTGGGAAGGGAAGAAGGCAAGGTGAACCTCTCAATGGTGTCGCCAAACTACCGTTTCCGTCTTGGCGACATTGTCTGGATTGTGGGCGAGCAGGAGGCTGTGAAGCATTTGAGTAATGTGAACAGTGGGGAAGGAACGAAGTGAGTAAACTGATGTCTTCCTTCTTGATGAAATAAAGTCGCAGATATGCATGACTTGAAATAAAAAACAACCGATATGAACATCGAAACCGTACGCGAATACTGTCTTTCGCTGCCCCTCGTAACAGAGGATTTTCCTTTCGACGAGCGGACACTCGTCTTCCGTGTGCTTGGCAAAATCTTTGCCTGCATCGACCTTGAACGCCCCAATCTCGTCACCATGAAGTGCGACCCCGTGCGTGCCATCGACCTGCGCGAAATCCATTCCGAGGTGGAAGGTGCATGGCATTGGAACAAGAAGTATTGGAATCAGGTGGCACTCGACGGTATGCTCGACGACGACTTCATCTGCTCCCTCCTCAATCACAGCTATCATGAGGTGGTGAAGAAACTTAGGAAATCCGACCGTGTGGCGCATCCCGAAGTGCTGACGGTCGGGGATGAATGAAGGTTTATTTTTTGTTGTTTGTTCCGCTGAGGATTGAAAGTATAATCAATGTGTTAGATTGGCAAATGTTGCATGTTGTTACGGTCTTCCCGAACTTTTGTATTTATCCTTCCGTAATCCCTGCATGACATATAGTAGAAGGTCGAGTGTCTCGCTCGACAACACCGTACATGCAATTCATAATTCATATTTCTGAATTCATAATTGGCAGGTTTTGTATGTGTTGTCGAGCGGGACGCTCGACCTCCTATCCTATTTCTTCCGTAAACTCGAAATTCCCGCGTCCTGCGCCAAGTTCAAAGTGCAGGCGTGCTATGCCGAGGTCTATCTTCGTGTAGCCGAATATCGAGAAGCCGGGTAGTGCCGCCACGAGTGCCTTGCCGTTTTCCACGGGGCGGTATTCAAATCTGAATTTCTGTTGGTTCACGGCAGTAGGGGCGAGCAGGGCAGCTTCCACGC
This sequence comes from uncultured Prevotella sp., assembly GCA_900553595.1. Lineage (GTDB taxonomy): Bacteria > Bacteroidota > Bacteroidia > Bacteroidales > Bacteroidaceae > Prevotella. The sequence goes on from USEC01000011.1 coordinate 49,339, forward strand.
CGCGGCGGAACCATTCGGGAGTGTCGCCCGATGCGTTGCTCACCTGTTCCACACTCTTGCTCTTATGCGCAAAACCCTGCTTCTCGCCGTAGCCCAGGGCTATCATGCACACCAGCTTTTCACCTTTTCTTATTTCATACTCGCCCTTCACATTGCGGTAGGTCAGCCCTGCCCAGCATGTGTTCAGTCCTAATGTCTGCGCCAGCAGCACGAGTTCCTCGCCGTAGTAGCCCGTCAGCAGGTCGAGTTGCGGCGTCTTCCTGCCCGCCATCACGATGTAGTTTCTCACGCCTTTCAGCTTGCCGTAGCTCAACAGTCCCGTGAATGCCCGCGGCTCTTCCGTCACGAGCTGTATGTGCAGACCCGTTCTGGCGTTCGTCTCGTCTATCTTCGCCCTCAGTGCGGCTGTCGCCTCTGCCGTGAGCGGTCTGTCAGTGTATCGGCGCACACTGTGCCGGCACGCCATCGCTTCTTTCAAATCCATTGTGCTGTGTCCTCCTTTTGTCAGGTGAATATGATGTTCTGAAGGCAAATTTACTCATTTTGCCATTAAATGATATGCAAATGCCATTGCTTTTGCCGCCGAATCGCTTTTTTTAACTAACTTTGTGGTTGTAAACAATAAATGAAAGAAAAACCTATGACAACCAAATCAGTTCCAACGTTATTCCTTACCGCCGGTCTGTCGCTCCTCTCTTGCGGAGCACTGGCGCAGGGTCTGTTGCCCAAACCACAGTCGTTCACAGCCCGTAAGGGTGCATTCGATGTCAATGCCGCCGCATTTAAGGTGGTGAACGAGGCTGGCGACGATGCCCGTAACATCTACTCGGCTGCCTGTTTCGCCAAGGCTTCTGACAACGCCAGGCGTGTAGTGCGCTTCGTCAGATTGGAGAACGCCTCTTCCACTGAGGCCTACCGCCTCCACATCACCCCCGACACGCTTCTCGTCAGTGCCGCCTCTGCCGATGCCTTCCGTTATGCATGGCAGACAGTGGAGCAGCTGAAGAACCGCAAGGGCGTCGTGCCGGCTTGCGACATCGATGATGCCCCGGCCTACCGTTGGCGTTCGCTCATGATTGATGTGTCGCGCCATTTCCAACCGATAAGTTTCCTCAAGAAGCAGATAGATGTGATGTCGCAGTACAAGTTCAACCGTCTTCACCTGCATCTCACTGATGCTGCCGGCTGGCGCATGGAGATAAAGCGTTACCCGCGCCTCACAAACCTTGCCGCATGGCGTCCCGAACGCACATTGAAGGAGTGGGTCAAGAACGGGTCGAAGTATGCCAAGGAAGGCACCGAGGGTGCTTACGGTGGCTACTACACCCAGGAACAGCTGCGCGACCTCGTGAGCTACGCCGCCGAGCGTGGCATAACCATCGTGCCGGAGATAGAGATGCCGGGTCACTCGGCAGAGGTACTCACGGCTTATCCCGAACTATCCTGCACGCATGAACCGTACAAGCAGATGGACTTCTGTCCGGGAAGCGTGGCTACTTACGACTTCCTTGAAAACGTGCTGAAGGAGGTTATGGATGTCTTCCCATCGAAATACATACATGTGGGTGGCGATGAGGCCGACAAGGCATCATGGCCTTCATGTCCGCTCTGTCAGGAGAAAATGCGCGAACTTGGTTGCGACAAGGAAGGATTGCAGGCGCATCTCATAGCACACTTCGGCAAATTCCTCACCGAACACGGTCGCCAACTCGTGGGATGGGACGAGGTGATAGCCGGAAACCTTGCCAAAAACACCACGGTGATGGTGTGGCGCGGACTCGAAAAGGCGCATGAGGCCATAGAGCACGGTTACGATGTGGTGCTCTCGCCCGGTGCTTACTGTTATCTTGACGCTTATCAGGATGCACCCGACAGTCAGCCTGAGGCAATAGGCGGATTCCTCCCGTTGGAGAAAGTTTACAGTTACATTCCCGGCGAAGACCTCCCCGAAGCCGAACGCCGCCGCATTACCGGTGTACAGGCCAACCTCTGGACGGAATATATACCCACTCCCGAACATGCCGAGTACATGCTCTATCCTCGCGCACTCGCCATTGCCGAGATAGGATGGAACGGAACGAAGAAGAAGAACTATCCCGAATTCCGCCAGCGTGCCTTGAAGCAGATTGAGCATCTGCGCCGTCAGGGAGTGAACACCTTCGACCTCGCACATGAGCGTGGCGAGCGTCCGGAGTCAAAGAAGCCCATCAAGCACAAGGCTCTCGGCTGCAAGGTGATATTCAACCACCGCTATTCCGACAAATACAAGGCGCAGGGCGACCAGACTCTCGTCGATGGACAGCGTGGCGGATGGACTTACGGCGACCAGAAATGGCAGGGTTACATCAACGGCGACTACTGCCTTGATGTGACACTCGACCTCGGCAAGCGTCAGAGCATAAAGTCGGTGTCGGCTGTCTTTATGCAGGCTTACGGCGCATGGGTGTTCTTCCCGGAAGAGTTCAAGGTGTCGGTCAGCGACGACGGCAAGAACTTCACCGAGGTATATACCGCCACAAGCGAGGTGAACCGCGACATTCAGTCGGGTTTCCGCACACTGGAATGGAAGGGTGCCAAGCAGACACGCTACATACGGGTGCAGGGAAAGACCACCATGGACGGCGGTTGGCTCTTCACCGACGAGATTGTGGTGAAGTAGAATATCCGCATTCCCGATGCTTCATAACCCGCGGCAAACGCAGAAGGACTTCTTCTCCTGCGCTTGTCGCGGGTATTTCATTTGTCAAAGCAAGTCGCTGTATAACAATGTGTTGTCTTCCTTGTGTCCCTTTCATGCAATGCTCTTTTCCGGATTTTCATTTCCTCTATAAAAAAAAAGGCTTGTTTGCATCGCAAAGAAGCCTTCTTTTGAACGTAAACAAGGCTTGTTTTGAGTGTAAACAAGCCTTGTTTTGAAAAGAGAAAAAGTAAGTCTCGTTTTTCTTACTTCGCCCTCCATATAAGTATGATGAACACCAAGCCAGTGCATAACAGCACTGCCCCCATGATGTTGATGAGCATTTTACTGGCCAGTCCGCATTCATTTGCGGCTATAGCCGCTGCCGTTGGAGGTGCGAGCAGTGCTGTTGTGCGTTCCGACAGAGCCGCAAGCTCCATCTGGCGCACTGTCTTTATGCGAAAAGGCAGGTTCACTGTATCTATGGGATGGTATGCGCCGTAGAGCAACAACGCCGTTGTGGCTGTGCCGAAGACTCCGATCAGAATCAGTGCCTGTGTGTGGCTGCTGTCAGAATTTATCGCCAGTCGGGCGATTACAGCCCATAACGCCACCGTTTCAAGCAGTGCGATGCCCTCCATCACGGTGCTTGTGACGGTTCTGCGCATGTGCAGTTTTTCCAGTTCCGTGGCGGCGTAGGGCTGACTTAACATCTTAATCAGTTTCTTTGCTGTCAGTTTCATTGTTCTCAGTTTTTCGTTTACGTTTCTTTGGCAGTCGTCCGTTCTTGCGCAGAGCCTCGGCGATGACCCACTGAAGCTGTCCGTTTATGCTGCGGAATTCGTCGGCAGCCCACGCTTCAATGGCATCCATCGTCTCGGTATCTACACGCAGAACGAAACTCTTTGTGCCGGATTCTTTCTTTGCCATATTGCGTTTTGTTGTTTTTTCTATGATGGTCCCGTTGAGGTTCGCAGAGCGGTGCGGCTGTGGGACGGGGTGTCCCGTCGGCCGCATTATGCTGTTAATGGTTGAGTGTGCCGGCATTCACTACCGGTTGGGCGGAGTCGTCGCCGCAGAGCACCACGAGAAGGTTGCTCACCATGGCTGCCTTCTTGTCGTCGTCAAGCTCCACTATCTCCTCGTTGCTGAGCTTGTCGAGAGCCATCTTCACCATCGACACGGCTCCTTCCACAATCTTCTCGCGGGCTGAGATTATGGCATCTGCCTGCTGGCGGCGCAGCATCACGGCTGCAATCTCAGGAGCGTAGGCCAGATAGTTGATGCGTGCTTCCACCACTTCTATTCCCGCCATGCTCAGACGCTCGTCGAGTTTGCTTTCGAGCTGCTTGTTTATCTCGTCGGCATCGTCACGCAGTGTCAGCTCGTCCTTGCTTCCGTCGTTGTTGTCGTAGGCGTAGAGTCCTGCCACCTGACGCAGGGCGGCGTCGCTTTGTGTGTTTACGAATTTCTCGAAGGCAAGCATTACGTTTGAGACACTTGTTCCCACTGTTACGTTGTTCTGTTGTGCCGCTCCGCTTTGTGCCATTGTCTGTGAGTCGATTTCGAACATCGCCTTGTAGGTGTCTTTGAGTTTCCACACCAGCACGAGACCTATCATTATGGGGTTGCCCGTCTTGTCGTTCACCTTGATAGGTTCGGAGTCGAGGTTGCGCGCACGCAGCGACAGCTTCTTTGTGTTGATGAACGGGTTCACCCACGAATAGCCCACCTTGGTGAACGTGCCACGGTAGTTGCCGAAAAACATCATGACACGCGCTTCGCCCGGTTCCACCATCATGAAACCTGCCCATATAAATAATGTGGTAACGAGCATGACTCCTCCTCCGACAATCATTGCTATGTCTGCAATGCCGTATGTGTTGTGGGCTATTGCCAGAGCGATGAGTGCAATACAAACAACGGTCAGTGCCATGTTTACGAACAGCATCATGAATCCGTTTAATGTCATTCCCTTGAATGTGAATTCCTTATTCTCCATAATTCTAACGGTTTTGAAAATTGATTGTTATGTGATTTGTTTATAATATTATTTTGATATTACAAAAGTATGCACTTTCCTGTAAACCCGCAAATCCTTTAACGTTTTTTACGAACTTAAAAACGGACTGAATTTCATTGTGCCGATTTTTTATTTGTAACTTCGCACCGGATAAATCGAATAAATGGTTATAGACTGACTTGACATTCTGATTGTGGAATTTAATGAAGTTGCATGACCCGACTTTTGTGTGCAGGGAAGAAAAACGAAAAAGCTTTTCGCTCATTTCGCTTCCTGTATTCCGAAAAATAGAGTAAAAACAAATACCCAATAAAAAACGATGAAAGAAAATCTAAGAACTGCCTCCATCTGCGTGCAGGGAGGCTATGAGGCAAAGAACGGCGAGCCTATAGAGCCGCCAATCATTCAGAGCACCACATTCAAGTATGACAACTCTGAGGAGATGGCAATGCTCTTCGACCTGAAGAAGGAAGGATATTTCTACACCCGTCTCCAAAACCCGACCAATGATGTCGTGGCAAAGAAGATTGCGCAACTTGAAGGTGGAGTAGGAGCGGTGCTGACGAGCAGCGGTCAGGCTGCCAATTTTTACGCGGTGTTCAATATCTGTGAGGCAGGCGACCATATAGTGACGAGCAACGAGATTTATGGTGGCACGTTCAATCTGTTTGGCGTGACACTGAAGAAGCTCGGCATAGAGTGCACTTTCGTGAATCCCAACGACAGTGAAGAGGAAATACAGAAGGCTTTCCGCCCGAACACCAAGCTTGTCTTCGGCGAAACCATCAGCAATCCCGGATGCGCCGTGCTCGACATAGAGAAGTTCGCACGCATAGCGCACCGTAACGGCGTGCCACTCATTGTGGACAATACTTTCGCTACACCCATCAACTGCCGCCCGTTCGAATGGGGCGCCGACATTGTGACGCACAGTACCACTAAATATATGGACGGCACTGCAAGTCAGGTGGGTGGCGTTGTTGTTGATAGCGGCAACTTCGACTGGATGGCGAATGCGGAGAAGTTCCCCGGTCTGTGTACTCCCGACGACAGCTATCACGGTCTTACTTATGTCAAGGCGTTCGGAAAGATGGGCTATACCACCAAACTCGTGGCCCAGCTCATGCGCGACCTCGGTTCGATTCCGGCTCCGATGAACTCGTTTATACTCAACCTCGGACTCCAGTCGCTTCACCTCCGTATGCGCCAGCATTGTGCCAATGCGCAGCGCGTGGCGGAATTCCTTCAGGCAGACCCGCGTGTGGCATGGGTACACTTCAGCGGTTTGCCCGGCGACCAGTATCATGAGCTTGCCGAAAAGTATCTGCCCAACGGCTCGTGCGGAGTCATTGCATTCGGATTGAAGGGCGATCGCCAGACAGCCATACGCTTCATGGACTCTCTCGACATGATAAATATCGTGACACACGTTGCCGATGCACGCACATGCGTGCTGCATCCAGCAAGCCACACACACCGTCAGCTCTCTGACGAACAGCTCCGTGAGGCAGGAGTGGCACCCGATCTTATCCGTCTTTCTGTGGGTATCGAGGATGTCGAGGATATCCTTGACGACATACGGCAGGCTCTGGACAGGATATAATGGTGAATGGCGTGGTGCCTTCCTCGTCATGATTGCAGTTGTTTCTTTCGCTTCGCATAATAGGGAAATCCCTATACGCAAATATGGCAATTACCCTTTCTCAGTTAGGGCTTTTGTTATAAATTTGCAATGTGAATTATTGAAACAATGATAAAAGCATTACAATATGAAAAAGATCTATTACTTGGCAACGTTGTTGATGTTGGCAGCAATGCCCGTACTGTTTACAAGCTGTGACGATGAACCGTATTATTGGTACGAGGACTATTACGGCGACTGGTATGACGATTACGACTGGTACGACAAACCGTTCGATTATGGCAAGAGCGATCTCGTAACTATGGCACAGACCCTCAACGGCACATGGAGCGGAACGGCTACAAACGAATACACCAACGATGACGGACAGCGCGAACGCGTCAGCTTCTACGCCGACTTCACGTTCACGCAGTATTCGCAGAACTCCAACAACGGCACTGGTTACGAAACCGATTACGACGACAGCGGCAACGAACAGACCTTGCGATTCAAATGGTACATCGACCCACGCACATACGATATATATATAGAATATGTGAATTCGGGTTACCAGTATGTGCTCAATTTCAGAGGCAACAGCAACACGTCGGGTTTCTATCTCGGCTATGACGACCAGCTGCGCAAGGATGTGTTCAGCGGAGTGATGGAGGGCGTGAACAACAACGAGTACATATTCTTCGACTGCGACCGTGTGACTGCACGCAATGTCGCACCAAGAACACAGGCAGGAGCGTCAGCCGTCACTGGCAAGTCTTACGGTAGCGCAAAGGGCGTCACCCGTACCGACGCTTCCGCACCAATGGGGTTGCGCAAGAGATAAAGACTGTATGGAAAAGGCTTGGCGGGCATTGTTCGCTTGAAAGGCTTATGATGCAGTAATGGCTTGGCACGGTTTCTTAAGCTGATGCTTAATGAAACTTCGAAAGGCTTGGAGAGGTTTGTAAAGCAAAGAACCTCCCCAAGCCTTTTTGTTTTCGTTGTTTTTGTGCCCCCACACAATGTTAAATACTTAAAAATCATCGTGTAAAGTTTTGCCAGTTCCGTCTCTTTGTGTAATTTTGCCATCCGGACGGTTGATATAAATCAATCTCTCCGTGACTTTGACATCATTGCACTTGCGGATTCCGTCGTTCATATTATATAATAAGGTGAATCATTCCCTTGTCGAATCTCTAATGTGAATGACTGTTAAATTTGCGCTTTATTTCAAATTTTTCTTCCGCAAAGTTTTGGTGTTTCGCCGAAAAGCCATACCTTTGCATCCGCTTTCGAGAACGAACGGAACCTCAAGCAAAGCAAGAGGTGGAAGCGTTGGTAGGAGGCGATGAAGAAAGAGTTCTTTGAAAAGATTACATAAGACAGAAGTAGTACAAGAAGCGAGAATGATGAGACATTCATTCTTGGGTAGAAGAAAAACGAACCGTCAAGTTTGTTTGACTTTGAACTCAAATTTGGAAGCTCGTCCTGAAACAGATACAGACAGGCAGCAGCCTGGTCTTCTTCCGCGAAAGCGTAGGGAGGCCTACTCAAGCTTGCTGTCGGAAAAATATTTTACAATGTAGAGTTTGATCCTGGCTCAGGATGAACGCTAGCTAC
>USEC01000012.1 GCA_900553595.1 uncultured Prevotella sp.
AAATGCTCAATTCAATTGTTTGCTTCCCTAATTAAGTTTTCGGACGGCCTCCCCCTGTCTCCTTGTTTACTCGTCCCCTCGTTTACTTACCCTCTCTCGTGCCATCCTTTCCGCATCGGCTCTGGCGGGTTTGCCGGTTTCCGTCGTGGGTATGGCAGGGACGGTGAAGAAGTGCTTGGGCATTTGGAAACGAGAAAGGTGGAGGGAGCAGAGCGACCGGATGGGCTGAAGGTCGGGGGCGGTGGTGAGCAGGACGACGGCTTCGCCGAATTTCTCGTCGGGTACTTTGGTTATGATGAACGGGTGGGGCAGGTGTGGGCACAGTATCGCCTCGATTTCTTCTATCTGCAACTTTATGCCGCCACTGCAAATCACGTTGTCGCGTCGTCCGATGATGCGGAACTGCCGTCCGTCGGACGACAGTCGGGCGATGTCGTTGGTGATGAGCGGATGCTTGCACACTTCGGGAGCGTCGATGATGAGGCACCCTTCGCTGTCGGTGCTGATGCCGACGCCGTCGAAAGGCGAATACCATTCGCTTGCCTCGCTGCCACTGAGCCGCCGCAAAGCTATGTGCGACAGGGTCTCTGTCATGCCGTAAGTGCTCCATACGGCGTTGGGGAAGGTGCGCAGTTCCTTTGCCAATTGCTCGTCGATAGCACCTCCGCCGATAATGAGATGCTTTGTTTTGCGCAGCAAATCACGCTCCTGCGCCACTTGCAGACTGTTATATACCTGCATCGGCACCATTGCTGCGAATGTCGGGGCGGAGGCGAGTCCTGCCAACGGATGTCCCGACGGCTTCACACTGATGAGTTGCAACCCTGCCACTATGGAGCGCACCACCATCATTTTACCGGCAATATAGTCGAGCGGCATGCACAGAAGGGCCGTGTCGCCGGCTTTCAGTCCGAGAAAACGGCATGTCGTGCGTGCGCTTGCCTCCATGCGTTTCTTTTCCACCCATAGGGGTTTTGGTGTGCCGGTAGAGCCGCTTGTGTGTACGAGCAGCCGGTCGTTGTCGTTGTTCCAGTCGTCTATGAATTGCTGTAAGGTCATGTGCTGTCGTAGCGTTAAGATGTTGAAATGATCGGAAGGGCTGAAGAAACCGTCGCCGCTACACTTCGAATGTGCCGGAAAAAGCTTGCTGTGCCGGGCAGAACCATAGTTGGTCGCCGCGTATTTCGAGCGGCATTTCGATGTTGTCGGTGAACAGTGCGCCAGTGCCCAAGCCTTGCGGCATGGTGATGTGGGAACCGTAGGTGAGGGCGGTGAAATGTGCTATGGCATTGAGTCCGATGTTGCTTTCGAGAGCACTCGTTATCCACGAACCTATGCCACGCTCGTTTGCCATGTCAATCCATTCCCTGCTGCCGTGCATTCCGCCGTGAAGCGATGGCTTGAGTATGATGTATGCAGGGCGGATGGTGTCGAGCAGAAGAGCCTTTTGTGCGGTGTCGTTCACTCCGATGAGTTCCTCGTCGAGGGCTATGGGCAGTGGCGATGCGGCGCACAGTGCTGCCATGACATCCCACTGGTGTTGCTTTATGGGTTGCTCGATGGAGTGTATGTCGTATTGTGCAAGGCGGTTGAGCTTGTCGATGGCGTCGTCGGGCGAAAAACCGCCGTTGGCATCCACACGAAGTTCTATTTCGTCTTTGCTGAAATGGCGGCGTATGTGCCTTATCAGTTCCAACTCCTTTTCAAAGTCAATGGCACCAATCTTTAGTTTCACGCAGCGAAATCCTGCCTTCATCTTCTCTTCCAGTCTGCCAAGCATCTCGTCGAAACTGCCCATCCACACCAGTCCGTTGATGGGAATACCCTCCTCGCCACGGGCAAAGGGAGTGTCGGAGAGACTTGTTGTTCCGCGTTGCAGATGCAGCAGTGCCGTCTCCATACCGAAGAGCATGGAGGGATATGGGCGCAGAAGGTCGTAGTCGATTGTTCCCGTCAGTTCCATGTTTCGACACATTTCTTTTAGTGTCTGCTCATAGTCTGGTGAGGCGTCGCAACTCAAATCGGGCAGCGGTGCACACTCGCCGATACCTTTCCGTCCCGGCATTTCGTCGGCAGTGAGTTCGAGCAGCCATATCTTCCGTGTGGTGTATATGCCGCGTGATGTGCCGGCAGGCTGCTTGAAGTGCAGCAGCCTGGGGATGATTCTGAAGTGAAAACTCATTTCTGCTGATGGTTACGACTTATGGTAGTTTGGGATATTTCTTGAAATCGGGTTTGCGTTTTTCCAAGAAAGCGCGTCCGCCTTCTTGTGCTTCGTCGAGGAAGTAGTAGAGCATGGTAGCGTCGCCGGCCAGTTCCTGTATGCCGGCCTGCCCGTCGAGTTCGGCATTCAGTCCCGCCTTTATCATGCGCAGGGCGAGCGGACTGCGTTCCATCATCGTCTCCGCCCATTCCACACAGGTGTCTTCAAGCTTGTCGAAAGGCACTACGGCGTTCACCATACCCATACGTTCGGCTTCGGCGGCACTGTACTGGCGGCAGAGGAACCATATTTCGCGCGCCTTTTTCTGTCCCACGATGCGTGCCAGATAGCTTGCTCCGAAACCGGCGTCGAACGAACCCACCTTCGGACCCGTCTGTCCGAAAATGGCATTCTCGCTTGCTATGGTGAGGTCGCAGACGAGGTGCAGCACATGTCCGCCGCCGATGGCATAGCCGTTCACCATTGCTATGACCGGTTTTGGCAGCGAACGAATCTGCTTCTGCACATCAAGCACGTTGAGGCGCGGCACACCGTCGTCGCCGATATATCCGCCACGGCCTTTCACATTCATGTCGCCACCAGAGCAGAAAGCCTTGTCGCCGGCACCGGTGAGAATCACGACGCCTATGCGCTGTGCTTCGCGACACCATGCGAAAGCCTGACTCATCTCCCATGTGGTGCGAGGAGTGAACGCATTGCGGTAGCGTGGGCGGTTGATTGTTATTTTGGCAATACCGTTATATTCTTCGAAAAGTATTTCCTTGAAGTCGAAGCCTTCAATCTTTTTCCATTCTCTTGTTTCCATATTTATGTCTTTTTCATTTCCTTTTTAATTCCTTTGCGCAGTTCTGAGTAGTATTCTTCCAGCGTGGAAGCATCGGTTTCGGCATCGGTGAACACTTCGAGCAGCATGGGGCGTGCCGACTCATGGGTGAACAGACATTCGATTTCTGTCTGCATTTCCTCCATGTTGTGTGCCGAGGCGTATGCTATGCCGTTCTGCAGGCAGATGCCTTGCGCACTGGTGGAATGGTTTGCTTCGATGAACCGTTCGGCGGCGGGACTCGACTGCAAGCCTTTCAGTTGGCGGAAGATACCTCCTCCTCCGTTGTTGAGCAGCAGTATGCGCAGCCGACCGTCGATGCATTGGTTCCAAAGGGCGTTCTGATCGTAGAAGAAACTCAGGTCGCCCGTGACGCATACCACTGTCCCATCAGTGGCAAGCGAGAAGCCGGCGGCGGTGGAGAGACAGCCCTCGATGCCGTTCACACCGCGGTTGCACCACACGTAATGCTTGGCGTAGATGTTGGCAAGGCGTATGGCTGTGCTGTTGGCATAGTGCGTGTGTATGTCGTTACTGCCGCAGCCGATTCTCTCTTCGAGGCACTTCACTGCCGACATCTGCGAGAATGTCGGTGTGAACGCTTTTGAATGGAGCGTGGCATTGGCGAGAGACTGACGCCAGACGGCATGGAAAAGTTTCTTTTCCGTGTCGCTGTCGTTGCTGAAAGCCGTTGCCAGTGAGAGCAGAAGGTGGTCGATGTCCTGACTGTCGGCGCACTCGACGATACCTTCAAGCCACATGGTGGGGTCGGGAGTGGTGCTTGCGTCGGTGGTAATGAGGTAGGTACGGGCTTCCGAGTTTCTGAGAAAACGGCGTGCTGCCTTGCTCACGAGTGTGTCGCCCACATATATAATAAGGTCGGGCATGAGTCTGTCGGTTTCCTGTGAGCATCTTATCACTTCGTCGAAGAACAGCGTCTTGCCGCTGTTGTTGCTGAGTGGTTCGCTGAAAACGGTGACGACATTTGTCAGAACCTCCATTGTCTGTGTGCTGATGGCGTCCTTTGTAGTTTGACCGATGACGATGAGTGGGCGCTGCGCATTACTCGTTTCGTTGAGCAGCAGGGTGGGTATGGCGTGCGAATAACACCTCGTTATGGGGCGGAAAGCTCTTTCTTTCGGCAGTTCGGGGGTGTCGAAGGTGAACAGAGGTTCACTTATCGGGACATTGATATGTACCGGTGCGAATCCATGAACGCCGCTTTGGAAGAGGGCTTCGTTTATGAGTCGGTTACAGAGCCATCGTGTCTCGTCGTCGTGTGGTTCGGGCAGGTTCACTGCCTTGCGCACAAAGGGTTGCAAGGCATTGGGCTGTGGCAGTGTCTGTCCGTCGAGTTGTTCTATCCACTGCTGCGGACGGTCGGCCGAAACCACTATGAGCGGTATGTGCTGATAGTGTGCCTCGGCTATGGCTGGAGCCAGATTGAGCAGTGCCGACCCGGAGGTGACGCACACCACCACCGGCTTCTGCGTGGCCTGTGCCATGCCGATGGCGTAGAAGCCTGCCGACCTTTCGTCGGTGACAGGCCAACATTTTATGTTGTCGCACTCGTTGAGGTTGTGCACAATGGGTGCGTTGCGGCTGCCGGGACACACCACGGCGTTCTCTATGCCGTGTGCGATGAGCAGCGATGTGAGTATGTTGATGTTCTGTTTGTTGCTAAACATCGGCAAATGTCTTTTAATCGTTTGGTTGAAGCACGTTTCTCATTGTCTCCATTTTGGCTTCGGTCTCTTCCCATTCATGTTCCTCGATGCTCTCTTTGAGCAGTCCGCCGCCGGCAAAGAGTAGCGTTTCGTCTTGCTTGACTTTCATGCAGCGCAGCGATACATACAGATGTGTGTCGCCGTCGGCATCTATCGGACCTGAGAATCCGCTGTAATAGAGTCGTGGCTCCGACTCGTTGGCGATGATGAACTCCTGCGTTTCGTGCTTGGGTATGCCGCATACGGCTGGTGTCGGGTGCAGGGCGTTGAGAAGGTCGCCAAGTCGTGAGGTGTCGTTCAGACGGAAGTTTATGTCGGTACGCAGGTGTACGAGGTTGCCGGCGCGTGTGGTGTAGGGACCGGTGGTGCTGAAGTCGCTTGCGAAATGCTCTATGCACTCCTTGATGTAGGTCTCCACATAGTGCTGTTCCTGGCGGTTCTTCTCGCTCCATGCAATCTCCGTTTCCGCAAGACCATTGCCGTAGGGCGTGTCGAAGAGCAGCTGCTTTCCGCTGAGCCGCATTGTTCCTGCCAGTGCCATGGTGCTCATGTCGCCGCGATTGCCGCTCAGAAGTATTTCGGGTGTGGCAACAAGCCATGTGCCGCTGATGTCGGTTGAGAAGAGTGTGACAAACATCCGGGGGTACATCTCGCATGCTGTTTTGAAAATCCGCAACGGGTCGTTGGCGTGACTTAGCTTCATTTTCAGACTGCGTGCAAGCACTATCTTGCTGAAAGTATTGTTGGCGAGCTGCGAGTGGAAGTTCTTGAAGTCGGTGTGGTAATGCTTCCGCATCTCCGTGCCGTTGTCGTTGAGGGGTGTCGGCTCGGTGTCGATGTTGCGCAGAGGCAAGCTGTCGGCCGCTTTCCACTCGGCAGGAATCAGTAGGATGGGGCATTCGGCACTCGGCGCAAAGGGGGCTATGACGAAACCCTTGCGACCGTTCAGCTCGGCAAGCGACCCTATCGTTTCCGGTTCGTCGTGCAGGCGGTTGAGCATGAATTGCTTCTGTCGTGGCAGCCTGTAGGCAACAAAACTCATTTCTTGCTTTGGTTTAGGATGAAGTTGGTTATATCTACGGCGGAAATGAGTTCGCCGGCACTGTTGGTTATCTCTATGTGCCACACATGAAGTGTGCGCCCCTTGTGCAGGATGCGTGCCGTTGCGGTGACGGTGTCGCCTTCGAGTACTGCCTTTACATGGTTGGCACTCACGTTTATTCCCACGCAAATCTTGTTGGGGCATAGTGCCATGGAACCTACGCCGGAGAGGTTTTCGGCCAAGGCGAGTGTGGCTCCGCCGCTGAGGAAGCCGAACACCTGACGGTTTCTCTCGTCCACTTTCATGCGTGCCTGGCAGGTGTCGGGTTCCGGGGTGGAAAGAAATTCCATGCCGAGAGTCTGCGACAGTCCGTCCTTACTTAACAATATGTCTTTAACGCGTTCTATATCCATAGTCGTTTCCTTTCGTTTTCTTGATTTTTATGAAGTTCCACAAGTCTTCATTCTGCTGACATCCGGCTTTCCTGTCTGCCGGGAACATACGGGAGAGAGGCGGAACTTGAGTTCATTATATTCAGTCTGGCATTCAGATGCCGTCGCGGAAGAAGTCGAGAGCTTCGAATATCTCGTTCTTTGTGGCTGTCTGGTTGATGCGTATGTTGCCTATTCCGCCGAGCAGGGTGAAGTTTATCCTTCCTGCAATGTTCTTCTTGTCGTGTGTCATCAGACTGTAAAGTGCTTCGTAGTCATCGCAGGTGATGCCGAGAGTGCCGTAGTTTTCGTGGATGAAAGCCACGGTCTGGCGCAGCTGTTCGGTGGGGAAGCCGGTCTTTGTGGCACTCAGATACAGTTCTGCCACAAGTCCGTAAGCCACGGCATAACCGTGCAGTATTGGTGTGCCTTGCTGCATTGCCCACGACTCGAAGGCGTGTCCCACGGTGTGACCGAGGTTCAGAGCCTTGCGTATGCCGTGCTCCAGAGGGTCGGCAAGCACAATGCGTTCCTTCACCGCCACCGAGTCGGCCACCATCTTCTGCAACACGGTGAGGTCGGGCGTGTCGAGATTGAAGTTCACCGCTTCCGCCCACATCTTCTCATCGCTTATCAGTGCGTGCTTGAGCATTTCGCTATAGCCTGAACGTATGTTTTGTGTGTCGAGCGAATCGAGGAAGTGCGTGTCGAGAATGACGAAGCGGCTGTCGTTGAACACGCCGATTTCGTTTTTCAGTCCGTTGAAGTTAATCCCCGTCTTTCCGCCCACCGAAGCGTCGGTCATGGCGAGAAGCGTTGTGGGGATGTTGATGAAGTTGATGCCCCGCTTGAATGTTGATGCCGCAAAGCCGCCGAGGTCGGTCACCATTCCTCCTCCGAGATTTATCAGGCAGGAGTGGCGTGTGGCTCCGCCGGAGCCCAATGCCGTCCACACATGGGCGAGCGAATGCAGGTCCTTATGTGTGTCAGAGGGTTCTATCGTGATGACATTGGCGTCGCTGAGACACGGGAATGTCACGATTTTCTGAAGGCAAAGCTTGCGTGTGGTGGTGTCGGTGAGTATGAACACCTTGTCGTGCTCACATTCAGCCAAGGCTTTCTCAAGCTCCTTTTCTATGTTTTCCGAAATGATTACTCTTTGGTTCATAATTCTGATTAATGCGACCTATCTTATGCAAAGATAGTGCCAGCGAGTGCAATGAAAGCTTGCTTTCTTATTGCCGAGTGCCAGCCTATCTTATGCAAAGATACGGTTTTATTCTGAATTAACCTTGCTTGTCGTGGCAATAACTTTCCGTCGGGTGCAACGCAACATTAGGGCACGAAAAAAACAAGGCTTCTTTGTGTCGTAAAGAAGCCTTGTTTGCGTTGTAAAGAAGCCTTGTTTGGAAGGTAAAGAAGCCTTGTTTTGAAATCAGGCGTAACTGTGCATTCCGCCGAGGAAATAATTCACTCCGAAATAGGTCATTATTATGGTGAGGAAGGCAAGCACCATGAAGGTGTGGAATGCCGTCGGACGCTGCATTGCGGGCAGGGTCTTGGGGTGCAGTGCTGCGGCATACACCATGAAGGTGATGAGTGCCCACACCTCCTTGGGGTCCCAACCCCAGTATTGCCCCCACGACACGTTCGCCCAGATTGCCCCTACGAAGATGCCAATGCCGAGTGCGGCTATGGCAGGGTAGAGGAAGATGAGTGACAGATGGCGCAACGCCTGCAATGCAGTGTCGGCACCGTTGTGTGTGAAGATGCGCACCGTAAGTGCCGTGATACCGCTTATGAACGTGAGCGAGAGCAGGGCGAAGGCAAGCATGATAATGGACACATGGATGCTGAGCAGAGGCGAATTGAGTACGGGCATGATGTGGCTTATCTGCGGATCCATCTGGCTGATGTGGCTTACAAGCAGGAAAAATCCCGACATGAGAAATCCGCAGGTGAGCATTATGCGGAAGCGTCTGCCCGAAAGTAGCGACACGAGCATCACTATCCATGCCACGAAGAGCATCGTCTCGTAGCCGTTGGTCATGGGCAGCGTGCCGCTTATGGTCCAGCGCAGGTACTCGCAATAGGTGAGGGCGGCAAAGGTGCAGAGCATGACGGCGTAGGAAACGGCGTCTGCCATGCCGCTTCTGCCGCTCTGCCGGCACAGGCGCATTATGGTGAGGAGGAATGTGAGCACTCCCATCGTGAGGCATACCATGAAGAGGATGGTGGCGAAGGGAATGCTGTTGTATGTGCGCTCGGCGGCGGTCTGGCGTGGGGAGGGTAGCGAGTCGCCGCCGTTCTTCAGCTGATACTTGTGCAGCTTGTCGATGATGCCACTTGTCTGGGCATGGTTGCCGGCCTTGGCGCAGTCGGCAAGCATGAGCAGGACAGTCCTTATGAACTGTGTGTGGGCGGTGTCGAGCGACTTCGGCAGTCCGTCGGTGGGGGCATACCATTTGGTGACGCCGCCCTCTGTAAGGGGGAATATCTTCACAGGCACGCTGCGCTGCACATCCATGAGGAGCTGTATGCGGTCGTCGATGTCTATAGCCTGAGCGTGGAAACCGTCGTGGTTGCCCTCGTAATACTCTCTGATGTAGGGACCTATGGTGTAGCCGCCCATCTCTTCCTTGAAGAATTGGGTGGCAGGGACATGGTCGGGAAGCATCATCGCCTCCTTAAGGTCGCCGCTTTTGATTTTCAGCAACGGCTCGTTCATCCATTCGTCCCCCCAGAACATCCATCCCGTGAGCACCTGCTCGGCTGACAGACCTTTGTAGGAAGATGCACCGTAGAGTTTTTTCGTGAAGTCGATGGCAAATGTCTGCACGGGACAGATGCGGTTGTTGTAGAGCATGTTGAGTTCGCCGAATCTCATGGCTATGTCCCGTGGCAGTGTGTGGGCTTTCACCGTTGCATCGCTGCCGCCGGCTGTTGCTGTGGCGGCATAGCCTTTTGTGAGGGACAGAAGGAGTGCTGCGAGCAACGCACTCTTGCGCAGGCAGTCGCTGCGGAGCAGTCTGCGGTAGGCTCCGCGAGGGTCGAAGAGCATGAGGATGAGTGAGATGAAAAGCAGAATGTAGCCCGTGTAGGTGACGGGAATGCCCACGGGGTCGGAATTGG
Source organism: uncultured Prevotella sp. (assembly GCA_900553595.1). Lineage (GTDB taxonomy): Bacteria > Bacteroidota > Bacteroidia > Bacteroidales > Bacteroidaceae > Prevotella. The sequence goes on from USEC01000012.1 coordinate 9,380, forward strand.
TGGAGACGGTTGCGCCGAGCATGTCGCTGTCGTAGGACGACTGGTAGAAGCGCATCGTGCCGTAGCTGAAGATGTTGTTCATCGAGACTGCGCCTTTTGTCGTGCCGTTGGCATCGGTGATGGTGAACTCCGATATGTAGTCGGAGGCGGCGTCGGTGCCGGAATGGTATTTCACATCGAACCGGTCAAGACTGATTGTGAACGGCAGCGGCTTGGTCGTGGGGTTGTTGTTGCGGTCGAACACGGTGTAGGTGTCGGTCACCAAGCTTTGGCGCAAGTGTATCTGCCCGCGTTCTGCACTGATGTGTGTGATGAATGCCCCGATGAGGATGACTACGAACGAGGCGTGGAGCATGGTGGCGGTGACGGCTTTTGTGCGGTGGCGTATGAAATGGCAGATGCCCGTAGCCGCCAGCGCAGCCCAAATGAGCGAAAACCACCATGAGCCGTAGATGGCGGATGACACAAAGTCGGAACCCTTGTACTTCTCGATGATTGTCGCTGCACCCATGCAGCATATCACGAGGATGTAAAGAGAAAAAAGAATCTTCTTGTTTGTCAATTGCATAAACCGTTCTTATGAGTAACTGTCGTAATGTATGTTATTGTTTCAGAATGCAAAGTTACCCATAAAAATCAGATAATGTCGCGTTTGCAATGACGATGGGGATGCAAATACCTAAATGTGGGTATCGGTTTGTCGCTTACGAACAGAAACCAGTATGTCACTGGTTTCCAATCGTGAGTTTCTTCATGTCGTAAAATGAACCGTTGTAGATGTTGAAATCGACATAACCTTTTATGCCGGGAAGCTTGCCGGCATCGGTGTGCTGCCAGAATTTCCAGGGACCCTTGTACTCCACCTTGTCCACATAATAGTGGGCAATCCAGTAAGGATAGTCGTTGAAGACCGGTGCGCTGAGGTATTTGTCCTTGAATTTATAATAGGTGTAGATGATGGGCTTCACATGGTATTTGTCCTCAACAATGTGAAGCCATGTGAGCACATCGCGCTGGAAATCCTCCACGGAACGGTCCTTGGGTTTGTGCTCCACATCAAGTACCGGGGGCAGGTCGCCGTCTTCGAGCCGCACTTTGTTGAGGAAGTGATAGGCCTGGTCGCGTGCTGACGACTTGTTGCTCCAGAAGTGATAGGCACCGCGTATGTAGCCGTATTCGCGTGCTTGGCGGAAGTTTTCCTTGAATTTGCTGTCGAGACGTGTCGAGCCTTCCGTCGATTTTATCATGACGAAGCGTAGCGGACAACCCTCTATCATGGCGTTGCTGAGGTCGTCCCAGTCGATGTCGCCTTGGTAGTGCGATATGTCTATGCCGTGTATTTCGTAGCCTTCGGGGTAGTTAGCATCGCCATACAGGGCACGCCAACGGAATCCCGTGGGACTCACGAAGAAAGAATAGAACAGCCAGATGTAGATGCCTATCATGGCAATGCCGCCCATCCACCATGCCGTGCGCGGGTTTCTGCGCAGGAAGGTGAGCAGCGTGTTTTTCTTTTTCGTTGCTGTCCACTTGCGTCTTGTTGTCGTTGATGAGGCTTTTCTACGTTGTGTCATTCTCTTGACGGGTGTTATGAAAAAAGAGCAGGACGAATAGCTTCGTCCTGCTCTTGTAACAATAGTTTATCAGAGACTACCGAAGCGGATTATTCATGTTCCAGCTTCAGTGTCTTGGTAGTCTGGTCGCAGACATCGCTCGGACCCCAGTACTGTATGGGACCGGGATAGATGTAGCAGGTGTTCTTTGCCCATTCCTCACGATGAGCGGCGAATGTCTTGAACGGTTTGCCGTCGAGATCGACGAGAGCCTTGCGGATAACGGGCTTCATCTCGCCGTTACGACGCTCCATGTTCATCATCATTGTGATTGGCACACCGCCGGCCTTCCACTGGTCGGTACCTGCTGTGGTGTTCTTTACGACTGCCATGTAGCCGGTCTTGCCGTTGGCGATGAGCTGGGCAGCACTTGTACCGAGAGCGTAGCAGTAGTCGGCATCGAAGTTGGAAGGAGCGGCGCAGCGTCCTTCGTAGCCGAAGAAGTGGTGGATAGCGGCGAAAGTGCCTTCGTACTTGCCTTCCTTCTTCCACTGTGCGAGCTTGGCATCCACCATTTCGGAGAGAAGCTTCTCTGTCTCAATGAGTGAAACCTGTACGTTTCCGTGCGGGTCGCGGTCGAGAGAGAGCTGGCGTGCAACGCCTTCGGGCAGAGTTTCGAATGTTGCCTTGTTGGCCTCGCTGAGGTGAGAGAGGATGTACTCGCGCTGAGCATCCTTGTCGAGGTCCTTGTAATCGTTGCCGTGAGCAGCGAGAAGGTCGTTGAGTTCCTGGATGAGGCGGCCGATGGCGGGGATGAACTCGATGAGTCCTTCAGGAATGAGCACTGTACCGAAGTTGTGGCCCTCGCTTGCACGGTGAGCAACGGTTGTTGCAATCTGCTCTACAACCTGGTTGAGTGTGAGGTCCTTTTCCTGGATTTCCTCTGAAATGAGGCAGATGTTAGGCTGTGTCTGCAATGCACATTCAAGGGCGATGTGCGATGCCGAACGGCCCATGAGCTTGATGAAGTGCCAGTATTTGCGTGCTGAATTGCAGTCGCGCTCGATGTTGCCGATAACTTCAGCGTATGTCTTGCAAGCAGTGTCGAAGCCGAATGATGTCTCAATCTGGTCGTTCTTCAAATCGCCGTCGATGGTCTTCGGGCAACCGATAACCTGCACGCCGTAGTTCTTGGCAGCATAGTATTCTGCGAGTACGCAGGCGTTGGTGTTGGAATCGTCGCCGCCGATGATTACGAGAGCCTTGATGTCGAGCTTGCGGAGAATCTCTATTCCCTTCTCGAACTGGCTTACTTCCTCAAGCTTTGTACGGCCAGAGCCGATGAGGTCGAAGCCACCTGTGTTGCGGTAGTCGGCGATGAGCTCCTCTGTAATCTCTATATAGTTGTGGTCAACCAAACCACCAGGACCCATAAGGAAGCCGTAGAGGCGGTTCTCGGAATTGAGCTTCTTCACCTCGTCAAACAGACCTGAAATAACATTGTGACCGCCAGGAGCCTGACCGCCGCTGAGGATTACACCAACATTCATAACCTTGTGTGTCTCAGTCTCGGCTGGAACGAACTCTACGAGAGGCATACCGTAAGTGTTGGGGAAGAGGGCTTTGATTTCTTCCTGATTGTCAACACTCTGAGTAGGTGCACCCTCCTTTACCTTTACTGCGCCTTGGAGAGCCTTGGGCAGCTTGGGCTGGTATGCACGTCTTTCTTTCTGCAATGCACTGATTTCCATAATTGTATAAAAATTAAAACTATTTTGTTTTGAAATATTCCTTCGTTTTGTAAGTTTTAAATGCGTCTTGTAGGGCTTTCTTTTCTTGCCATTTTATCAATGTGTTTTCAAACGCGATGCAAAAATACTCTTTTTCTGCGACATAGTGAAAGAAATGAAAGAGAAAACACTATTTTGAAACATTTTTTTTGATAATTCTTGGGATGTATTGTTTTTTTTCATATCTTTGTCATACGGATACGATGCTTTTCATCAGAAGCTTAATGTTATGTGCATTGTGCTGAGGACGGGGTCGTATGCTTTGTGAAAACATGATAATTCATTATTTTTATAATTGATAAAAGAATACCTGATTATGGCAAACAAAAGAACCCTCAAACGTCAGATTAATTATGTGTGCAGTGAACTCTTTGCAGAGTGTGTGGCAATGTCGATGTACAACGCAAAAGCAAATGATGAAGATGTGAAGGCACTGCTCGCCTCAATCCTCGTCATCCACAACGACTTCATCAAGCGTGTGTCGCACCAGGAACCGGGCATGAAGCCGGGACTGTTCTACAAAGACCTTATCGGCAACTTCAACAAGCAGGTGTCTGAGGTAATCGACCAGATTTCTAACGCTGACTAACGGGATATGGGCGTAACGCAGCGATTTTGCAAATGGCTTTTATACAAGCGTCTGGGATGGACTAAGGAAGTGACTGAAGTACACCCGGAGAAATACATTATATGTCTGGCTCCGCATACAAGCAACTGGGATTTCATCATGGGACTGCTGTATTCGCGTGCCGAAGGGCTTCTTATCAACTTCCTTATGAAGAAGGAATGGTTCTTCTGGCCGTTGGGACCGATGTTCAGGAAACTCGGAGGAATACCCGTCTATCGCAGCAAACATACGAGTATGACCGACGCTCTGGCGGAGACGGCGGCGCGGGCTGACAAGTTCGGACTGTGCATAACACCAGAAGGCACCCGCTCGCTGAACCCCGATTGGAAGAAAGGCTTTTATTTTATTGCACTGAAAGCCGGTATTCCAGTGCTGCTCTATGGCTTGGACTATTCGCAGAAAAAGATTGTATGCACCAAAACCATAGTGCCGACGGGCGATTTCGATACGGATATTAAGGAGATAAAGACTTATTTCAAAGACTTTAAAGGCAAAAAACCGGAACTGTTTACAATAGGAAATTTGTAATGACAAGAAAAATATCATTCTTACTGTTGGTCGTGACGTTACTGTCATGGCCTTTGTATGTAGGGGCTGACAACGACAGAATAAAAGAGCAACTCGCTGAGTTCATGCTCAATTGCAATGCCAAGACTGTCGCTCCTGCAAACACATCAAGGGTGATAGCGTTCTCTGTCAATGACCGGCGGCGCGAGTTTACGGTGAATGTGAGCGATGCCTTCGCTTCGCAGGAGTTCACACCGTCTTTGGTGAAGTCGTTTTACAGGAAACTTTGCAAGGCGTTGTCGAAGCCATACAGTCGCTATCGGCTGCGGATTGTCACTTGCGGTCTGCCGATAGAGGAACTCGTCGATGGTGCATTGTCGGACAATCCTTCACTGACACGCTCGTGGGGCGACATCGAATACACGGGCAATCCGTGGGTGAAGAATGTCTCACGCCCATTCAGTATATCTCACGGCCTCTTCAACCGGCATTTGACTCTTTGGGCAAGTCATGGCATTTACTATGACGGCAAGAAGTCGAGGTGGAAGTGGCAGCGTCCCAATCTGTTCGGAACAACCGAGGATTTGTTTACACAGACCATCGTTGTACCTTATCTTATGCCTATGCTCGAAAATGCAGGAGCTGTGGTGTTCTCGCCGAGAGAACGCAGTTGGCAGAAGAACGAGGTGATTGTTGATAACGACATGAACCCTTCCGACGGCGCATACACCGAGGAAAACGGGCGCAACGACTGGGGTAAAGCGCCGCAAAAGGGTTTCGCCTTTCATAAAGGCGCCTACCATGACGGCGAGAATGCCTTTGTGGCAGGAACGGCACGAATGGCAAAGACGGTGTCGAAGAAAGGCGAATCGTGGATTTCCTATCAGCCTTATGTCCCCGAAACGGGCGATTATGCGGTGTATGTCAGCTATCAGTCGCTTCCGAACAGTGTCAGCGATGCCGAATACATAGTGTTCCATCAGGGCGAACGCACGGTGTTTCGTGTAAACCAGCAGATGGGAGGCTCGACATGGGTGTATCTCGGACAGTTCCGGTTTGACAAGGGAAGCAGCGCCGCCAACCGTGTGGTTCTTACCAATATGTCGCATGAAAAGGGCGTGGTGACGACTGATGCCGTACGCTTTGGGGGCGGAATGGGCAACATTTCCCGTGAAGGTAAGCTTAGCGGTATGCCCCGATGCCTTGAGGGCGCACGCTATTCCGCACAGTGGGCGGGTGCTCCTTACAGCGTTTATGGAGGCAGAAACGGTCTCGACGACTATGCCGACGACATAAACACACGCTCCGGTATGAGCAATTGGCTTGCCGGTGGTTCCGTGTATGTGCCTTCGTTGGAGGGTCGGCACGTTCCCATAGAGTTGAGTCTGGCGGTGCACAGTGATGCAGGATACACTCAGAACTTCGATTCCATAGTGGGCTCGCTGGCCATTTGCACTACGAATTTCAACGACGGACGGCTTAACAGCGGCATCTCCCGATACATTTCATCAGACTTCGCCGACTCGTTGCTTGCCGGAATACAGCGTGATATTACCGCTAAATACAAGAAATGGAACCGCAGGGAAATCTACGACCGCAACTATTCTGAAACCCGCAGACCCGAAGTGCCGTCGGCTATAATAGAAACGATGTCGCATCAGAACTTCTATGACATGCTCCGCGGACACGACCCAAACTTCCGTTTCACTCTTGCAAGGTCGCTTTACAAGACCATATTGAAGTTTGTCAATGGCAACCACGGTCGTCCGAGCGTTGTGCAACCATTGCCCCCGAACAGTTTCAGAGTGGAGAAAACGGGCGAGGGAAGGCTTCGTCTGTCATGGGCGCCGGTGTCCGACCCGCTCGAACCTACTGCCGTCCCCACATCTTATAATGTATATGTGGCGACGGGTAACGGCGGATTCGACAACGGAACGGTTGTAAACACTTCTTCGTTCACCTTCGATCCGCAGCCGGGAGAGCTTTACCGCTTCCGTGTCACGGCTCTGAACAGAGGTGGAGAGAGCTTTCCTACGGAGACATTGGCAGCATGTCTTGTGTCTGCTACCGCTCCCGACGTGTTGGTAGTGAACGGTTTTACCCGACTTTCTTCGCCTTCTGTGGTGAACAACGCAACGAGTCAGGGTTTCGATTTGGACGACGATATAGGCGTTTCATACGGTCTTACGGCGGGATGGAACGGTGCGCAGCAGTGTTTCGACAAGTCGAGGACCGGCATTGAAGGTCCTGGCGGACTGGGATATAGCGGCGACGAACTCGCAGGCAGATTCATAATGGGCAACTCTTTCGATGCCGCCGTGAGCCATGTGAAAGCCATTGCCGCAACAGGCAAGTACAATGTCGTGAGCAGTTCGCTTGGAGCTGTGGAGAGCGGAATGCTTCCCGTGAAGCCGTTTGCGTGTGTGGATATAGCCTTCGGCTTGCAGAAGGACGACGGACATTCGCTTGTCTATTACAAGACTTTCACTCCGTCGCTGCGCAAAGTCGTTGCCGATTATGCCCGCAATGGCGGTCGTATCATTGTGAGTGGCGCATACACCGGTTCTGATATGCGGACGGACGACGAGCAGAACTTCCTCGCTTCGGTGATGAAGACCCGTTTCGGAGGCTCAAACCAAGTATCGGCTGACAATACTGTTACTGGTCTTGGCACGACATTCGACATAATACGCCACCACAACGACAAGCATTTCGCAGCCCGTTCCGTTGATGTATTGGTACCGGCTGGCGGTTCTTTCTGCGCCATGAAGTACGCCGATGACACCGATGCCGCTGTTGCCTACGACGGAACCGACTACAAATGTTTTGTCATGGGCTTTCCTTTTGAGTGCATAAACAATCTCAATACCCAGCGTCTTTTGATGAAAGGCATTCTGGGATTTGTGATGAAATAGTTACTTTTTATTTGGTTATTAACTATAAAAATTCTCGATTATGTTTAAGATTCAAGCCAATGTCTCAGGCACAAGAAGTATAGAAGTGAGCGAACAGCATCTCGAAACGATAGAAAAATACTCTCTCTTGCGCAACCTTATAGACAGCAACGGTATCGTGGACGAGCCCGTTCTCGAAAAACTGAAGCTCAATGTGCGTTCCATTCTTGAGTCGTCAGCAAGCACGGACAATAACCTTCTCGACCTTTGCCTTGATGTTATCTACAACAACAATATGAAGGCTTTCGGTCTTCACCAGCTTGTTTTGCTCTACATAGAGTGGGAGAGCAAGCGCCGTGAGGGCGAGGACAATGACGAAAGCGATGCTGAAGCGTGATGCGCGGCGTTGCTTTCGCATGACATTAATGTTGCTAAAACGAATAATTTGAATTTGAAATGAAAGAGTTCAGGCTTACCGATTGGTTACCTACAACAAAGAAAGAACTTGATTTGAGAGGATGGCAGACTGTGGATGTCATTCTCTTTTCTGCCGATGCATACGTTGATCATCCTTCATTCGGTGCTGCTGTAATCGGGCGCACGCTTGAAGCGGCGGGCTACACTGTGGCGATTGTGCCGCAACCCGACTGGCATGGCGACTTCCGCGACTTCAAGAAGCTCGGCCGTCCGAATCTTTTCTTTGGCATAGCACCTGGTTGCATGGACTCGATGGTGAACAAATACACTGCCGGAAAACGTCTTCGTTCGGAGGATGCTTATAGTCCTGACGGTCGCCACGACTGCCGCCCGGAGTATCCCACGATTGTCTATACGAAGATTCTTAAGCAGCTTTTCCCCGATGTGCCGGTGGTTCTCGGCGGCATTGAAGCGTCGCTTCGTCGTCTTACACATTACGATTATTGGAAGGACGGGTTGCAGAAGTGCATTCTGTGCGACTCCGGTGCCGACATGATAATCTACGGAATGGGAGAGAAACCAATCATTGAACTCTGTCGGCAGATGAGCGAAGGACGGCAAATAAGCGACATACACGACATTCCGCAGACTGTATATCTGTGTAAGGAGGACAGCGTTCCCGGAGGAATCACATCCGACGACATCGTTCTTTACAGTCATGAGGAATGCCTGCGCAACAAAAAAGCCGAGGCCGACAACTTCCGTCACATCGAAGAAGAGTCTAACAAAATGCACGCCCAGCGTCTGTTGCAGGCTGTTGATAATCATTATGCCGTTGTCAATCCGCCTTATCCGCCTATGACGACCGAAGAACTCGACCGCTCTTTCGACCTTCCTTACACGCGTTTGCCGCATCCTAAGTATAAAGGCAAGCGCATTCCTGCTTTCGATATGATAAAGTTCTCGGTGAATCTGCACCGTGGCTGCTTCGGCGGATGCGCTTTCTGCACCATTAGTGCGCATCAGGGCAAGTTCATTGCTTGCCGTTCAAAACGCAGTATTGTTGAGGAAGTGAAGAAAGTGATGGAGATGCCCGACTTCAAGGGGTATCTTTCCGACCTCGGCGGACCCTCTGCCAACATGTATGGCATGCATGGCCGCAACCCGAAGGCGTGTGCTGTGTGCAAGCGTCCGTCGTGCATCAATCCGCAGGTGTGTCCCAACCTTATCACCGACCACACGCCGCTCCTCGACATCTATCATGCCGTCGATGCCCTGCCGGGCATAAAGAAGAGCTTTATAGGAAGTGGTGTGCGTTACGACCTGCTTTTGCACAAGAGCAAAGACGAGAAGTCGAATGCCGCAGCACGCCAATATACGCGTGAACTTATATGCCGCCATGTGAGCGGACGCCTCAAGGTGGCTCCCGAACACACATCGGATGCCGTGCTTAAACTGATGCGCAAGCCGTCGTTCAAGCTTTTTGAGGAGTTCAAGCGCATCTTCGACAAGATAAATGCGGACGAGAACCTTCGTCAGCAGATAATCCCTTACTTCATCAGTTCGCACCCCGGTTGTCGTGAGGAGGACATGGCTGAACTTGCCGTGATAACCAAACAGCTTGATTTCCACCTTGAACAGGTGCAGGACTTCACGCCAACGCCGATGACGGTGAGCACCGAAACGTGGTACACAGGCTACGATCCTTACACGCTTGAACCGGTGTTCTCCGCCAAGACCCCGCGCGAAAAGCTTGCCCAACGGCAGTTCTTCTTCTGGTACAAACCGGAGGAACGCCGTGCCATAGAGCAGGAACTGCGCCGCATCGGTCGTGCCGACCTCATACAGAAACTATATGCCGGAGTACCAATGCCTAATGCAGGGCGCAACTTCGGCAACAACCGTCGCCCCGAATTCGAGCGCAACCGCCGCAACGACTCGTTCGCCCAGCCTGAGAAGCATGGCAAGAACCGTCCCTCGCAGGGCAAGACATACGGCAAACCGGAGGGCAAATGGGGCAACAGCCGCAGTTCTGCAAAGAACAACGGAGGCGACAAGGGACGCAGAAGAAGGTGATTTCTGACGGTTGGGAGTGGGGCGGAATGAAACGTTTCCGCTTGCCACGCTCTCGCAGATGAAGTGTTGCTGTCTGGTGAAGACGGTTTTGATTCAAAGCATTACATAAACCCAAATCGATCATTAGACCGAAACAAGTCTTGTTATTGGTGGAAGCGATTTGGGGTAAAAGGAAAGGGGACTGAATCCGTATGTGGAATTCAGTCCCCTTTTCGTTGTCTTGTCATTTCACCTCAGCCAGAGCTTTCACCCAATCGGTGTCGAGCGAGAACTGTGTGATGTATTTTTCGTTATCTACATAGCCGTAAGTCACTTCCTTGTCGGTGTCGTTGAAGAGCGAGTTGTTTATTGTCGCCGTGCGGAACGTGGCTTTTATGAGATCCTTGTTCTTCTGTTTTTTCTCCATGCTCAGGCGTTTCACATACAGATTCACGAAGTCTATCATTGCGTTTGTCTGTGCGCCGAGTTCGTATTCTGTGAAAGTGTCCTCCTGACTTGCCTTGCCTATGAGGTAATAGATGGCGTCGTACTTGAAGCATGCCACCTTTCTTGTCTCTATATCCTTGGTGCTGTCGTTCACTATTGTCTCCACCTTTTTCTGTAGGTTCTTCACTTCCTTGTATATCTCCTGGGCCTGCATGCCTATGGCGAATGTGCAAGTCATAATGAGTGTAAGTAAGATTTTTTTCATTGTTATGTCCTTTTTATAAATTTCATATATGTTTATGTTGTCCGGATTGCCGTTGTCATAATGCGACTTATCGGCTCAGCCGGTTCTGGTTCTTGTTTATGAAGTCCTTCCATCCGTGGTATTTCACTCCCTCTGTCGGTGCTCCTGCCTGCATGAAGTGGCAGTATGCCACGCCCAGTGCGTCGGTTGCGTCCATGAGTCGGGGCATTCTTTCCTGCGGGATGTGCAGCAGTCGTTTCAGCATATCTGCCACCTGCTCTTTCGAAGCCTGTCCCTGTCCCGTTATCGCCATTTTTATTTTCATCGGCGCATATTCGTGTATGGGTACGCTGTGGTGCACCGCTGCCGCTATTGCCACGCCTTGCGAGCGTCCGAGTTTGAGCATAGACTGCACGTTCTTGCCGAAGAACGGGGCTTCGATGGCCATTTCGTCGGGCAGATACTGGTCGATGATGTCCGTCACCTGTTCGAATATCTTGCCCAGACGCAGGTATGGGTCGCCGTCCTTGCGCATGTCTATCACGCCCATTGCCATAAGCTCCGCCTTGTTGCCGACGGCTCTTATCAGTCCGTAGCCCATGACATTGGTGCCGGGGTCGATGCCTAATATTATTTTTTCGGTTCTTGTCATCCGCTGCCGTTCAGTTACTTACCGGTCGAGATAGGGGTTGTGTGTGAGTTCGTATCCCATTGTAGTCTCTGCTCCGTGTCCGGGGAGTATTCTTATGTCGTCGGGGAACTGTACGAACATCCGCAGGCTCTGGATTATCATGAGCATGCTTCCGCCGTCGAAGTCGGTGCGTCCGATGGCGCCTTTGAACAGCGTGTCGCCGGTGAATGCCACCTTCTCGTCCTTTATGTAGAACACCACCGACCCCATTGAGTGTCCCGGTGTCTCGATTACCTCTATTTCGTGGCTGCCGAACTTTATTCTGTCGCCGGCGTGGAAAGTCTTTATTTCTGTGGCAACGGGTTCGGTGAGCGTTATTCCGAAGAATGCTGCCTGCTTGTCGGAAGCACGCACATACTCCTCGTCGGAGGCATCCACCTCAAGTGGCAGACCGTAGGTGCTGGTGATGAATGCGTCGCCGAAGTTGTGGTCGAGGTGCCCGTGTGTGGCAATGAGGTGTACGGGGCGCAGGTCGTTCTGCTTTATGTATTTCTCTATCGCCAGTTTTTCGGCTTCATAATATGCTCCGCAGTCGATGATGACGCATTCGTTTGTCTCGTCGCTCACCACATAGCAGTTTTCTTGCAGCATATTGCAAGTGAATTTCTCTATCGTTATCATGCCGGTAAGTAAATTATGTTTTTCTCCTTGAACCATTCCTCCTTGAACTTGTTGTATATCTCTGTCACCGAGACGATGTTCTTGAACGGGCGTGTCTCTGCCGTCAGGTCTCCGCCTTTGAGGCATATCAGTCCGTTGGGCAGCGAGTTGTGCTGGTTCTTTTTCGATATGTTCTTGCGCACTATCTTCATCAGGTCGGGCAGGGGCATCACTGCGCGGCTCACCACGAAGTCGTAGCTTCCTTTCTCCTCTTCGCCTGAGAGCTGCTCAGCCACCACGTTCTTCAGTCCGATGGCGGTTGCCACTTCGTTCACCACCTTTATCTTCTTGCCTGTGCGGTCGATGAGTTTGAACTGCACGTTGGGGAACATTATGGCGAGAGGTATGCCCGGAAAGCCGCCGCCGGTGCCGAGGTCGAGCACCTTGCTGCCGTCGCGGAAGGCTATTTCGCGTGCTATGGCGAGTGAGTGCAGCACATGGTGCTCGTAGAAGTTGTCCATGTCCTTGCGCGAAATCACGTTGATTTTGCTGTTCCAGTCCTCGTAGAGCGGTTTGAGCTGTGCTATCTGTTCTTTCTGCCGCTCGCTCAGGTTGGGGAAATATTTGAGTATTATGTCCATGTCGTTTGTCTGTTTCTTTCTTTATTCTGTTTTCAGAAGCGTTCCCAATTCGCTGTCGCTTATGTCTATGCGTATCTCTCCTGCATCGTGGGGCGCGATTTCGTCGGGGTTGAAGATGAATGTGATGCGGTCTTTGCCGATGATGAAGTTGTCGGGTATGTAGGCATCCGTGAGTGTCAGCACCCCTTTGCTTCGCAGTTCGCCGATGTCCTTGGCGTGGAACTTGCGGCACAACCGCCGGGTTATCATCTTCGTGACAAACCGCTCGCTGCCGTGTTTCAGCACATCGGCGAGGGTGATCCGTCGGGCTTTTGCAGTGTCTATGTTCACTGCCCTTGTCAGTTTTACGGGTGGGTTGTCGCCCGTCTGTTCTGTCGTCTCAAGGGTGTAGGCGACGATGGTGCCTCGCGCCGGTGTCATGCGCCCCGTCGCTTTGACGCTCTTTTCGTAGAGAGCCGCTTCGCTGCGGTCGGCCTTGAAGAGTGGGGCATAGTCGGCACGGTAGGCTGCGATGCAGTTGCCGGCAAGCTCGCGCATGGCTTTCTCCATGTCGCCACCTGCTGTTGCCGTGTCGATATATTCGGGTGGAAATATTCCAGAACGCAGAATTGCACGGTTCGTAGGTGCGCCCTTTGCACCTTCCATATATTCCACATCCAGTGTCAGGCGGCATTCCGGCGAAACCCCTTGTGTGAGGCTGACGGTGGTGTCCGTGCGGAAGCGTTCCGTCTCCTGCCCGTTGGCGGCGTGTCGTGGCGGTGTGTTGCATCCTGCCATCGCTGTAACCGCTATCAGCGTTGCTGTCATGTATGTCTTGCGCATTGCTAATATCGTTGTTTGAAGCATCAGTATGTCATTCGTTGGCACACTGCCGCAATTCTTGGCAAAGTTATGTAAAATAAATGATAAAATTATGTTTTTTACATTCGTTTGCAGTTTTTTTGTCTGCAGGGAACGCAATCATGCACCCCTCTCTGCGGCTCTTTTCTGCAACGCAGTTTCGTCCCGTTTTCAAACAAGGCTTCTTTGCACTCAAAACAAGCCTTGTTTGCAATGAAAAGAAGCCTTCTTTTGAGTGCAAAGAAGCCTTGTTTTTAAAAGTAAAAAAGTCAAAGGGTGAAAAAGTAAAAGGGGGTTAGGATAATTGTCTGGGCGTTAATAAATTAATGAATTGGGAACGAAATGGGGCGAGGAACGGGAATTGGAAAATAAGATTTTTGGATATTGCTGTCCGGTAAAAACAAAAAAACGGACAAGACACTGTGACTTCTTGCGTCTGTCACATCTGTCTTGTCCGCTTGTTATGTCTTGAAGCCGGAGTAGGGGGAGGTTGTATGGGGTATGTCCGCAGCTTCCTTAGGGCGTGGCGGAAGCAGTAGTTCCCGCTCGTCCCCTTTGCTTGTGGCTCTTATTGCAGTACTTCCTGCTTTTGGTCGTGTACATAGTGCGACCCTGCTGCTTTGAGAAATTCGGCTTTTAGCTTCTTCACCAGTTTCGGGTTCTGTGCCGAAATGTCGGTCTGCTGTGCAGGTTCGGCAGTCAGGTCGTAGAGCGAGTAGTGATCAACATTTCCGAGTTCGTTGCCCGTGGCGTTGGTCTTGGGTCCGCTGTATGGCGGTATGAGTGCGTAACGACCGCTGCGGTATGCCAGACGGCCGCTTGCCTCCACCACATAACCCTTGCGTCCCTTGTCGCTCTTGCCGAGGAAAGTGTCGAGATAGTCCTGCGAGTCGAGTCCGTCGGGTATCTTTTCGCCTATCATGCGTGCGAACGATGCGAGCAGGTCCTGCTGTGTCACGAGTGCGTCGGTGGTGAAGTGGGCGATTTTTCCCTTCCAGTACATGAAGAAAGGCACGCGTGTGCCAGCCTCAAACAGACTGTACTTGCCGCCGCGGAGTCCGCCGTTGGGGTCGTGTATGGAGCGTGTTTCGCCGGCGCCGTCCTCATATCCGTCGTCGAGTACGGGACCGTTGTCGCTTGTGAATATCACGATAGTGTTGTCGTCCAGACCTTTCTCTTTCAGATATTTCATAGTCTCGCCCACGCACCAGTCTGCTTCTATCACCACATCGCCGCGTGCTCCCGTGGCCGACTTGCCCTCGAACTGCGATGCCGGGACGCGTGGAACGTGCGGCTCGTGCAGTCCGTAGTAGAGGAAGAACGGCTTGCCCTGCGGCACAGTGTCAATGTAAGCCTTCACTTTGGCGAGTATGTCGGCAGCCATGGTCTTCTCGTTCCAGATGGCACTCTTGCCGCCTTTCATGAATCCTATGCGTGGAATGCCGTTAATTACAGCGTTCTGATGTCCGTGACTCCAGTGCATCTTCACCAGTTCGGGGTTGTTCACGCCGGTGGGCTCGCCCTCGAACGGGTGTTCATAATCTACGGAAATGGGGTCGTTGGGGTCGAGGTTGGCCACGCGTCCGTTCTCGACATACACCGTAGGCACACGATCGACGGTGGCGGCGATGAGGTAGGTGTAGTCGAACCCGATGGCGTTGCCCGACGGTGTTATCTGTCGGTTCCAGTCAATCTTGCCCTCGCCCATGCCCAGATGCCACTTGCCTATGGCGGCGGTGGAGTAGCCGGCGTGCTGGAACATCTTGCCAATGGTGAACTGGTCGGTGCCGACGAGCAGCGGAGCATCGCCCGGCAGAATCTTGGCATCGTCGTTACGCCACGGATACATGCCCGTCATGAGGCCGTAGCGCGACGGTGTCGATGTGGCAGACGAGGCGTGTCCGTTGGTGAAGCAGGCACCGTTCTGCGCCAGGAAGTCGATGTTGGGTGTCGAGACGGTGCGGTTGCCGTAGGCACTCACATCGCCCCAACCCAGGTCGTCGGCTATGATTATTATCACGTTGGGTCTTTCTGTCGCCTCTGCCGACATCGGCATCGCCGCCAATGAAGCCAGAGCCATGATGTTGTTCTTGTTCATGTCAGTATCTTGTCGTTAGTTATTTCATTCTGTATATGGTGAACGATTTCTCTGCTACGGTGATTGTCGGCGTTGATTTCACGAACAGTTCGCGTCTTTCCTCGGGGCTGACGGCATTTGGATTGTCGGGAGTAGCGCGCTGGTCGGGTTTTGCGGTGAGTGTGGTGATGTCGGCTCTGCCGGTGAACTTCCTGCCGTTCAGGTTGAGGGAGAATGTGGCAGGGGTGTTGCCGAGGTTTATTATCTTCACTATGTACTCTCCCGTCCGTGTGTCTTTGCCTGCTGTCACGAAGAGATTCTTTTCGCCTTCGGTGTTTGATACGTCATACACCACATCCACAGTGTTGTCGCGCAGCATCTTGCACAGATGGTAGTTGAAGGTCTTCACGCTTTGTGTGGACGAGTTGAGAAGCATGGGCTGAAGGTCGCCACGGTTTATGCACTCCCAGTTGCGCATCAGTGGTCGGTCTGCCATGATTGGCTTCAGGTCGGCGTTGCGTTCCAGTGCCATCTTGAATATGCCTTCGGCGAGTATGGCAGTAGGGTATTGTCCCACCGGACCGCCCACACCGTTGCCCATGATTCCGAGTTCGGCTATGTAGAGGCGTATGCCCAGCCGCTTGTAGTGGTCGAAGCGGTGGAAGTTGTCGATGGCCCACTGCACGTTGCGGTAGTAGTGCTCGTCGAACACTTCAATTTCCTTCTTGTCCACAAACTTGTCAATGTCCTCCTGCTGGCGGTCGTTCAGCGTGCTGTTGGCAATATATATAAGGTGTGGATAACGCTCTTTGAGAGCTTTGTAAATCTGATGGTATTTCTCGTAATACACGGGTCCGAAGTCTTCGTTTCCTATTTCGACATATTTCAGAGGGAACGGTTCGGGATGTCCGTTTTCGGCACGCATGGCTCCGTACTTGCTGTCTGTGGGACCAATGGCATACTCGATTGCGTCCAAGGCATCCTGAATGTAGTAGTTCACATCGGTGGGTTTGTGCATGAAGTTGCCGTCCTTGTCGCGCTTCACCCATTCCGTGCAGACCATGCCCACGGGTATGACATACATGGCGTTGCATCCTAAATACTCGCAAAGTTCATAGAACTCGTGCATGCCGAGTCCGTCGCTGCGGTAGTGTGGTTCCCACTTTCCCCACTGTCCTGGGCGCATGGCTATGTCGCCCACTGTCTTTTTCCAGTGGTTCATGGTCTCTTCATTCACTCCGTGTATGTTGCATCCGCCGGGAAAACGCAGGAAGTCGGGGCGGTAGTCCTTGAGGTTCTGCACTATGTCGGCACGGAATACCGACTTGCCGCCATCGTAAGTGTCGCCGGGAAACATCGACACCATGTCGAGTTGCAGTGTGCCTTTCTTTGTCGGGACGATGCGCAGCATACCGTCGGCTACGCTCTTCTGGGCGGTGAGCGTCACGTTGTGCTTCTCCCAGGAGTCTCCCTTCCTTAGAGTTATGGTTGCCGGTGTCGAGCAGGGTTTGCCGTCCTTGTCGGCAAGGCACACTTCAAGCGCGCCTTCATACTGCCTGGCAAGCGCGTAGAGCGACAACCGGTAGCCTACGCCCTGCTTGAAAGCCATACCGAAGTAGCCGGTGTTTACGATGGCGGCATCGCTTCCGTTGCTTATGTCTTCAAGCACATCAATGCGCATGGAGTGGCTGTTGTTGGCGTTCAGAGGGTTGTCGGCGGTGCGCTTTACGCGTATCGGCGAATTGGTGAGCGGCAGAGTGAGCCATCCCACGAGCGGGTCTATCTGGTAAATCTGCTTTATGGGTTGCTTGGGGTTGGGCATGTCGGCATACATTCCGTCCTTGATAATGAGTCCTTCGGGCAGGTTAGCCTCCTCGAAGTTGCGGTTGCGCACAAGTTCTGCATACAGACCTCCGTCGCCTATCATGCCTATCTCCTCATAGTGCCAGCCGTATTCCACGCGCTGCACCTTCTTGGCTTTCTTCGTGTTTACAGTTACAATGTCTGTGGCTAAGGCTTCTGGCGTTGCGGAAAACAGCATCATTGCAGATAGAAAAGAAGCGGCTGTCGGTAGGTTCCAATAATGTTTCATGATTTTTTTGTGTGTTTTAGTTTTTAGGAAAAATGAAAAATGACTGTATAAAGACATACGGCTATTCTCACGATGCCTGAATCCACGGCGAGAACGTGCTGACATACACATGAAAGCGTTTCGTTCATCGGCGTTTTTCGTCGGTCGCACACCATATTGTTCATGTACTGTGTGCATCCGCGGGGATTGTTGTCGTTTGTAATAGCCGTATGTCTGATTTTCTTACTTTTTGATTCTATATACTCTGAAGGTCTTGGCAGGAAGCGTGTCGCTGAGTGTTGAACATGCCGTCTTGCCCTTCTGTGCGGCAGCAACGGCTGCCGTGCCTTTCAGCGGAACGATGCGGTCGGGGGTGTCGAGGGTGTTTTCGGCATCCATGTCGGTGCATGTAAGGGTGGTGGTGACGGCTTGCGAAGCCTGTTTCATGCCTTTAAGGCTGAGCGTTACATTCTGTGTCTTGTCGGAAGTGTTTATCACTTTCACGACAACGGTGCCGTCGTTACGGTCGGTTACGGCGCTGGCGAAGAGTCCGTCCTGACCCTTCTGGCCGGCTACCGGCTTGCCGTTCATAAGCAGTGGGAGCACGTTTGTGCCGCGGTTCTGTGCATACATCTGCTGCACATAGTAGCTTACGGTCTTGAACATGCGCACATTGTCGTACCACATCATGTCGGGTCGCCACTGCCAACCGTCTATGTGGGCAAACAACGGAGCGTATGTAGCCATGCGTACAATGTCGGCATTGCGCTCAAGGTCGGTCATAAAGGCGGCTTCGTAGAGCGAGGTCTCGTAGTGGTTCCACTTCTTTCCGTCGCCATGGCAGGCATATTCTCCAGCAAACACCTTGGGTCCCTTGCGGTTGTAGTTCTCGTAACGCAGTCCATGACTTAGGAACCACTTCTCGTTGCGGTAGAAATGCTCATCCACAAGGTCGGCTTTCAGTTCGGTCATAGCTTTCCAACCGTGCTCGAAAGCTTCGCCTTCGGAGTCGGGACCCGATGTGCCTATGAGCTGTATGTGCGGATAACGTGCCTTGATGGCCTTGACAAACGGTTTCAGACGCTCGAAGTAAAGATTCTCCCACTGTTCGTTTCCCACTGCAAGATACTTCATGTTGAAAGGTGCCGGGTGTCCCATTTCGGCGCGTTTGCGTCCCCATACGGTCGTGGTGTCGCCGTTGGCAAACTCAATGAGGTCGAGACAGTCCTGAATGTAGGGCTGGAGCTTGTCCAGGGCGACATGTGCTTTCGGGTCGTTCCAGTTCTGGTATTGGCATGCCATGCCCACATTGAGCACCGGCAGAGGCTCGGCACCGATGTCTTCGGCAAGTTGGAAGTACTCGAAGAAGCCCAGTCCGTAGCTCTGGAAGTAGTCGGGGAAGTAGCGATGGTCGAAGGTAAACTCCCAACGGTTGCGGTTCAGCGGACGGTTCTCCACCGGACCTATCGTGTTTTTCCATTGGTAACGGTTCTCAAGTGTTTCGCCTTCGACAATACATCCGCCCGGGAATCGCAGCACTCCGGGGTGAACATCGGCAAGAGCCTGGCCGAGGTCGCGGCGCATACCGTTCTCGCGGTTCTTGAAAGTGTTTACGGGGAAGAGGCTGATGTGTTCGAGTGCCACCGCGTTCTTGCTGTCGAGGAAGATGCGCAGATTGGCGTTGTTGTCGGTCTTGGGCGATTTCAGTATCAGTTCATATTTCTTCCAGTCGGCAGAAGTGATGTCGAGAGTGGCCGATACGAAATCCTGACGTTCCTCCATAGTGCTTTGGTCGATGAGTTGCACCCTTATCTTCGATGCTCCGTTGGCGGCTTTTGCCCAGACGGTGAAACGGTAGTCCTCGCCTTTGAGCACGCCGATGCCGAAGTAACCCTCGTTTTGCAGACCCGTGCGACGTTCCTTGTGTCCGGCATCGCTGAGCACTACATAGTGCGGACAACGCTCGAACGGACCGTCGTTCTTTAATTTCACATTGCCGAAAGTCTGCCATCCCATGAGCGACTGGGGGAACTCAAACGAGCGGTTCTTCACCAGTTCGCCGTAAAGACCGCCGTCTGCGGCGTAGTTAATGTCCTCGAAAAAGACGCCGTACATGGTCTTTGCTATGTCGGCTCCGGCTTTCTTCGTCTCGATTGTCATCACATGCTCTTGCGCCATCAGGCTTGATGCGCATCCAAGGGCGAGTGAAGCTAAAATCAATTTTGTATTCATATAATTAAGATTGGATTGTGATTGTAAAATTACGGCATACCCTCTGTGTTGGGAATCATACCGACATTCTCGCTAATGTTTCTGGTGCTAAATTACTGCTTTTTGTTGGAAAAGACGTTTTTTGTGTGAAGATTATTTTAAATTGTTTGCCGTTTTTATTTTGTACTTCCTTTTCTTTGCACTAACTTTGCAAGAGATAGGCTGCGCTCGTCAATCGGAATGCAGGCTTGCATTGCGCTCGTCAGCATTGTCCTCCTTGTCGTTTGTCTGCCTGTCTTATGAAAAGCATATTGCGGATATGCGAAACTTGAATTAAATGTAAGAACCATGAGAGAAAAGATAGACTGCTTCCTGCCTTGCGATGATGTCTGTGCCATTGCCGACACACTGCAGGTGCTACGGCAGAGTAAGACGATACAACATATAAATCTGTTGGTGACACCCGACTTCGCACAACATAACGAAGCCCCCGACAACTGTTCCTTGTTGGCGGTGGACAGCATCACTTCTTCCGAATCAATTGCCGTTATGGCTGGCAATACCGATGCCGACTATGTGCTTCTGAGTCTGTCGGCAACGCCGTTCACACTCGGTATGAGCGCACTTGAACGCCTCTTGCGGGTGGCTGCTGACAGTAATGCGGGCATGGTGTATGCCGACCATTATGCAGTCTCGGCAGGAAAGACGGAGCGTCACCCTGTGATTGACTATCAGACGGGCAGCGTGCGCGATGATTTCGACTTCGGACAGCTTGTACTCCTGCGTGCCTCGCTCCTGCACGACTATGTGCAACAGCAGCAGGAAAGTGCGTTGCAATGGGCTGCCTTCTATGATTTGCGTCTTTATATAAGCCGCAAATCGTCGATATTCCATATCAATGAATTCCTTTACACACGCCAGGAAACCGACACACGGCGCAGCGGCGAGAAGCAGTTCGATTATGTGAATCCGCGAAACCGTGATGTACAGGTGGAAATGGAGCAGGTGGTGACACACCATCTGGAGCAGATAGGCGCATTGGTGGACACTTCGGAGTATGCCAAGATTGACTACCGTGAGCAGGATTTCGATGTGGAAGCCTCGGTCGTGATACCCGTGTTCAACCGTGAACGCACTGTGGCCGATGCCGTAAATTCGGCTCTTGAACAGAAAACGACATTCAAATATAATGTGATTGTCGTTGATAATCATTCGACAGATGCCACTACCGGAATCCTTGAAGAGATGGCGGCGGCAGACAACCGACTTGTCCATATCATACCGGACCGCACCGACCTCGGTATCGGAGGATGCTGGAATGTGGCGGTGGATGACGACCGTTGTGGACGCTTTGCTGTGCAGCTCGACAGCGACGACCTCTATTCTTCGCCGCAGACATTGCAGCGTATCGTCGATGAATTCTATCGTCAGGGGGCGGCTATGATTATAGGAAGCTATCGTATGTGCAACTTCAAACTCGAAACTCTGCCGCCTGGACTCATCGACCATCGTGAGTGGACCGACCAAAACGGTCCTAACAACGCCTTGCGCATAAACGGACTTGGTGCGCCGCGTGCATTCTTCACGCCGCTTGTACGGCAGATACAGTTCCCCAACACAAGCTATGGCGAGGATTATGCCCTCGGACTTGCATTCAGTCGCAAGTATCGTATAGGCAGAATCTACGACGAACTCTACCTCTGCCGCCGTTGGGATGGCAACAGTGATGCCGCCTTGAGCGTGGAAAAGGTGAATGCCAACAATCTGTACAAAGACCGTCTGCGCACGCTTGAAGTGTCGGCACGCCAACAACTCGTAGCCGGTAAGGACGATGTGGCGGTGGATAGCTCCCTGCAACGCTTCTTCAACCGTCAGCTTGAAACTTGGGACGAAGCGAGAAAGCATTTCCGCGACCTTCAGAATGTGCTTACACGCGAACTCTCATGCGACAACACTGTGCTCAAAGTGCAGTTCAATCCCACACGGATGGTATCGACGGGAGCGAAGATTGACAAGGCATCGCTTGCCAAAAGACCATGTTTCCTCTGTGAATGCAACCGTCCGAAGGAGCAAATGACAAAGAATATTGACAGCAATTTCTCACTTCTTGTCAATCCGTATCCTATTCTTCCGGCACACTTCACCATTCCTATGCGCCGTCACAGAAGGCAGGAAGTGGGTGGAAACTATGGCGAAATATACAAGCTTCTGCGTCTGTATCCCGAACTTATGGTGTTCTATAATGGTCCAAAGTGTGGTGCGTCGGCTCCCGACCATCAGCATTTTCAGGCCGGAACAAGTGGCGTCCTGCCATTGCAGACCGACTGGCCGCGACTCAGTCGCAGCCTTGATGTGCTTGTAAAGGAAAATGATGAAGAGTATCTGGCATTGGTTACGAGCTATGTAGTGCCTGCGTTTGTTGTCTGCTGCACGCATCCTGAGGTGGGCGAACGACTCTTCCGCACGCTCTATGCGGCTCTCCCTATGCACGGAGGCGACACCGAACCGATGATGAACATCGTGGCATGGCGCGACGGCGACACCTTGCTCTCTGTCGTGATACCGCGTGCAAAGCATCGTCCCGACTGCTATTTTGCCGACGACGGCAGTAAACTCCTTGTCAGTCCGGGTGCTCTCGACATGGCAGGACTGATTATTACGCCACGCCGGTGCGACTTCGACAGTATCACAACCCAGCGTGCTGTCGAAGTACTCAATGAATGCGGAATGCACGCCGACGAGTTGTCGTGTACCATATCAAAACTCAAAGCACACGCAGCGGGACGCTTTTCGCCGAGCCATCACTTCGCCGGCAAACAGCCGCAGGTGGCTGTCGGCATCGTGAGCGGAGCAAGAATAAGTTTCTCTCTCAATGCCCCTTACATGGCAAAGGGCAGTCTTATCACCGGCGAACAGCAGGTGGAATTCTCTGAGGGAGGCATCCTTTGGAACGGCATACAGTATCGTGAGCTTACATTCCATCCGCAGTCGGCCGACGCTTCGTTCTCGTTGCATGATGTTACCATTGGTGTCAATTTCCATTGGGAACGCCGTGAGACACAGACTTTCCTTGGAACGCTCCGCCTTGTAGTGGATTCCGATAAGGTCTGTGCCATAAACGAACTGCCGGTAGAGTCGTATCTGGCGAGTGTAATATCGAGTGAAATGAGTGCCACATCAAGTCTTGAGCTTCTGAAGGCTCATGCTGTCATCTCGCGCAGCTGGCTTTTGGCACAGATTGAGCAGCGTCGCAGATTGCAGTCGGGCGAGGGTGGCAACGGATTCTTCTCTTTTATACGCAAGGACGACGAACTTATAAAGTGGTACGATCGTGAGGACCACACCATATTCGATGTTTGTGCCGACGACCATTGCCAGCGTTATCAGGGCATAACCAAGGCAACGAGTGAGAAAGTGACGCAGGCTGTTCATGCAACGCGTGGTCAGATTCTCATGGACGGCGACGAGATTTGCGACGCACGATTCAGTAAATGCTGCGGCGGCGCAACCGAAGAGTTCCAGTATTGCTGGGAGAATATCAAGAAACCGTACCTCATTGCCGTGCGCGATGTGGTTTCCTCCGATATCGATGCCGACTCGTTGCTGCCCGACCTTACCGTGGAAGCGAATGCCGAAAAATGGATTCGCACCGCTCCCAAGGCTTTCTGCAACACCGCCGACAAGAAGATTCTTTCCGAAGTGCTTAACGATTACGACCAGGAGACAACCGACTTCTATCGTTGGCATGTCACATACACGCAGGAACAGTTGCAGCGTCTCGTCACCGACCGCCTCAAAATGTATTTCGGCGACATCGTCGATCTCATCCCGTTGGAGCGTGGGCGCAGCGGGCGCATCTGTCGCCTGAAGATTGTCGGCACGTTGCGCACGTTCACGATAGGCAAGGAACTTGAAATACGCCGCACTTTAAGCGATACGCATCTGTACAGCAGTGCGTTCGTGGTGGATAAGGAAGACATTGCCGAAGGCGTGCCTCAGACATTCCGCATCACCGGAGCCGGATGGGGACACGGTGTCGGTCTTTGTCAGATAGGTGCCGCAGTGATGGGTGCCGATGGTTACGGCTACGACAAGATACTGTTGCATTACTATCGTGGAGCTGAAATAAAGAAGATATATAAATAATAAGGTTACGCAAACTTTCAATTTGTTGAGAGCATGTTAGTAGGTACGCAAAACTTAAGTACTCCCTACTGCATCTGCCATAATGACATGACAGTGCGCAGCAACAAGAACGAATAGATGAAAAATAGAAGTCCGTGGGCATGGATTCCCACATTATATTTCGCCGAAGGACTGCCAAATGTCGTTGTCACGGCATTGTCAATCGTCATGTATATGCAGATGGGACTCACCGATGCCGAAGTGGGTCTCTACACAGGGTGGCTTGCATTGCCGTGGGTGGTGAAGCCGCTTTGGAGTCCGTTCATCGACCTTTTGAAGACAAAACGCTGGTGGGTGCTCGCCATGCAGGTGCTCATGGGCAGCGCATTGGCAGGCATTGCCTTCACTTTGCCCACTGCATTCTGGTTTCAGGGTACGATGTTCTTCCTCTTCCTGATGGCATTTGCCAGTGCCACGCACGACATTTCTGCCGACGGTTTCTACATGATTGAGCTTGACGAACACAACCAGGCGAAGTATGTAGGGCTTCGTAACACCTTCTACCGTCTTGCCGTCATCTTCGTGAATGGTGCTCTTGTGTCGCTTGCCGGACTGTTGGAACATACGTTCAACGTCTCCGTTGTCTATACATGGACACTCATTTTCTATGCACTTGCAGCTCTCTTCATTGGCATCTGGCTTTATCACTGCAAGATGATGCCTCACCCTGCCGCCGATGCGGGCTCTGAAAAGAGTGTAGGCGAGGTGGCTGTGGAACTGAAGCACATGCTCTTCTCCTTCTTCCGCAAGTTCGGTTGCAAGGAGACGGTGATAGTGATGCTCTTCTTTCTGTTCTACCGTTTCCCGGAAGCATTGCTCAACACCATGACGAAGACATTCCTCATGCGCCCCAATGCCGATGGCGGTATGGGACTTTCGCCCGAAGAATACGGTCTGGCGCAGGGTACGGTGGGGCTCATCGGACTCCTGCTTGGCGGCATTCTCGGCGGTGTTCTCGTCAGCCGCGACGGTATGAAGCGTTGGCTTTGGCCTATGGTGTGTGCCATAACTCTGCCCGATGCCGTCTATATTTTCCTTAGCTACACGCTCGATGCCAATCTCTGGGTGGTGTCGTCGTGCCTCTTTGTAGAGCAGTTCGGCTACGGACTCGGCTTCACCGTGCTCACGCTTTACATGCTTTTTTACAGTCAAGGCAAGTTCAGAACATCGCATTATTCCATCTGTACGGGCATTTCCTATCTCGGACTCATGCTTCCCGGCATGGTGTCGGGATATATAAAGGACTTCGTGGGCTACCAGATGTTCTTCATTATCGTGATGGCGTGCTGCCTTATCACATTCCTTGTGACGGTGTTTCTGAAGATAGATCCCGACTTCGGAAAGAAGCGTTGAGGCACCGACTGCCATGTGTTTTATGAATGTTGAGGCTTGCAGAAAAGCATTTAGCCATAGAAGCAAAACCATAGACAAGTTTATTTGAAAGATTAAAAGAATGACAGATTACGACAGTACAGACATCCGCTGCAACTCCCGGCAACAGCCTTCGCATGGCTTCCGACGCTGGTTGTGGCTTCCGACGCTGCTTTTCGGCGACGGACTGCTGCTTGCTGTCATTCTCATGGCGATGATAATGCTTCACCGCTTCGGCATAACCAAGACTGAGGCGACGCTTTATACATCGCTGCTCTGCCTGCCTCTGGTGCTGCGTCCGTTGTTGGAGACGGTGGTGACATACTTCCGCGGCACCACAAAGGTGTGGATTCTTTCTGCCGAATTCATCTCGGCTCTCTCCCTTTGCGCCCTTGCTTTCATCCTGCCCACGGGCTACTGGTTGCAGGGAACGCTCTGTTTTCTCATGTTCTTCGTCATTGCCGGCGTGTTCGGCAGCATAGCGGTGGAGCGGTTCTATCTTGTCAACACATTGCCTGACGACCTTGCCGGGCGCAGTATTCCGACATTGTTCCGAAGCCTTGCCATACTCTTCGGCATCGGTATATGTACCACTCTTGCCGGCAATATGGAGGTTGTCACGCGCAACATACGCTATTCGTGGAGCTTTGTGGTGTATGTCATGGCTGGAGTGGAATTCTTTCTGTGGTTGTGGCACACTGTCTTCCTGCCCGGAGGAAGGCGTGTCCCGGCTGGCATGAAGAGCTTGAAAGGAGTGCGTTTCACTGATTTCAAGGCGTCTTTCATGTTGCTGTTGCGAGAGAAAAAGAGCCGTTTGATGCTTGTAATGTTCTTTCTTTTTGTCTTGCCGGAAGCTTTTCTTGCTCTCATGGCTCCGCTCTTCATGGTGGATGCGGCGCATAATGGCGGACTCGGACTTGCACCGCAGGAGTTCGGACTGGCTTTCGGTACGGTGGGTGTGATGGCTTTCTTCGTTGGCAAGAAACTTGGACTTAATGCCGTCCGCAGCCTCTCTCTGCGCCATGTCATGCTCCCTGCCGCGGTGCTGATGTCGTTTCACGGTGTGATGATGCTCTACCTTAGTTATAATCTCTCAGCATCGTTTGCTATGGTGTGCCTTGCCTCGTTCATTGGTTATGCCGCATCAGGCTTGGGTATGGCTTCCCTTTACGTGGCAATGATACAGTATGCCGTGGCCGATTGTGCCTTGTTGCGTCGTGCCGTGGCTCTTTCCGTCGTCCCGTTGGCGGTGGTTCTTACGGGCTTCTTCGTGGGATTGATGCAGACGGAAATGGGTTACCGCCAGTTTTTCAGCGTTGTCTCATTCCTTTATGCAGCACCGGTTGTTGTCGCACTGTGGCTTTTGTTGTTTTCCAAAGGTAGAACTTAGTTCTTTTTGTTGACCATGCGGCTCATTTGACGCATTTTCTTTTTTGTTTTATCCCAAATCGGTCATTAGATTTTTCTCCATCAGTGTTGTCGAGTTGAACGCTCAATCTCCTATAGTTTTGTCGGATATGTGTGGAAAGGACCTTGTTGATGATAATGTCATGCAATGGAAAATCCCTTCTTCCTTCATGGTTTTGAAGGAGGAAGGGATTCTTTGTTTGGTGCAGTGGTATAGTCTTGTTACTTCACCACGACCTTCTGTGTTCCCGTGGCTGTTTTTACAAGATAGACACCAGCCGTGAGTTCTTTGCCTATGGGCAGACTCTGTCCGTTGTTTGAGTAGAGGCGATAGGGCCATGAGCTTACTATTCGGCGGTTCACTACGGTTACGCCATTGTCGTCTTTTGTGGTGGATATGCCCGATGCCGGATGATGCTCGTGTGCCACCTGGTTGAACATAAACTGGCAACCGGTGTCGGTGGTATTGGTGCCTTCGCCCCAGTTGAACACCTTGTAGCTGTGCACCGCCCTTGTCTGGTTCATCTCCGTCGTGCCGCTGGTGATGGTGTAGTAGCCTTTCGTGCTGGCTTTGTTGAATGCCCATCCGCTTTCAGGTTCTTCGGCAACGGTTTTCAGTGCCGTGTTATATTCTGCCACGGGCGATACGAAAGTGTCGTCAGCGCGGTTTACTATGTTGAAAGTGCCGTCCTGACGTTTCTCAAACTTCCATTCCGAAGCCCTTGTTGCGTTTGCCTGTGCATAGAGGTCGCCGCCGTCGCCAGCCGAAGTGGGGTAGTAGCCGTCGCGCAACGGCGTGCTGAACTGATACCAATAGGTGTCGTTCTCGTCGCTAAGTGTCGGTGCCGAATCCTCGTCGTCTTTTGGGGTATCGAATGTTTTGTCTGGCGAGTAGGTCAGTCCTTCCACGGCGTTGTTGCCTTCGGTGTCGGTAATGACGAAAGTGAATTGCCACTTGTCGCGTTTTGTACCTCCGCTGTTGGCATGTGGCAGCTTCATGAACACCTTGTTCCATCCCTTGTTCAGGTGCAGACCCACGGCGTTGCGTGCTGTGAGGTTCTCGTTTTTGAGTCCTTTTACGGCGTCATCCTGCGGAATTTCGCAGTCGGTCTGTTCCCATTCTGGTGCCGGAATTTCCTTGTCGTTGAGCCAGATGTGCGACCCGCGGCGGTCCCATTGTCCTGCTTTTGGCGCATATTCGCTGCCGGAGCGGCTGTAGGTGTAGAACTCTATCTGTGCTCCCACCTCCTGTTCTATGGGTGAGTAAACGTAAGTCCATGCGTAGGCAGTCTGGTTGGCCGACGGATTGGCGAAGTACGAGGGTACTAACGAGTGCCAGATGTGGCGCAGATAGATGCCGGCGCCGGTGGCGATGGATGTGCTGTAGGTCGTGCCGTTGTATGTGAACGACTTCGGCAGTATGTCGTCGCTGCACCGTTCGGGCGGCAGTGTGAGCGAGGCGTTGCCTCCGTTGGGGAACGGTTCGGTGATGCGCCAGCGCACGTTGCTCTGCTTGACGTATGGTATAGGAGCTTCCTTGAGCGAGTGTGCCTTGTGGAAGAGGAATCGTCGCTCGAAGTCGGCGAACTCGTCGTATTCCTCTCCGCTGTTGGGCAGGGTTGTTCCTCCCTGTTCTATGTATTGCTTTCCGCCGCCTTTCCATGCGCGTTCGGCTGAGGCGAGTATGTTGGCATACTGGTTGTTTTGCCTGATGATGTCGGTTTCAGTCTCCGTCTTGGTGTCGTTCCATGTGGCGGTGATGGTGCCGGCTATCTCCTCGCTGCCCTGCTGTGCATAGTATATGTTGCTCTTGTAGATGCCCACGAGGTCGGCATACACGTCGAAGTGGTTGATGTAGTTGTAGCGGCAGTCGATGTTGGGCATTCCGCTGACTAATTTTCCGTTTGCCGACCACATCTGGGTCATGTCGGCAATGCCTGAGGTTATGCCTTTGTTCATGAGCGGATTCCACAGCAGCACCTTGCGGTGGAGTGTGTTGCGCACATAGCCTGCCATTTCTTCGAGGAATCCTGCCTGTATGCTCACTTCGTCGCCGCCTATGTGTATGTAGGGAGCCCGTGTGAAAGTGGCAGCCACTTCGTCGAGAATCTTTTTAAGGGCGGTGCGTCCTCTTGTGCTCTGCATGTCGAACCCCATGGCCTGGGTGAACACATCGCTGTGTCCCGGCATGTCGATTTCGGGTATGACGGTGATGCCGTGCTCGGCGGCATACTCCTCTATCTCACGGCATTCTGCTTGCGTGTAGAACTTGCCGGGGTAGCGTGTCATGTTGCGGTCGGCGGTGAGTTCGGGGTAGGCATTCACTTGAAAACGCCACGCCAGCTTCTCTGTGAGGTGCCAGTGGAACACGTTCACCTTGAAGCGTGACAGCAGTCGTATCTCCTTCTTCAGTTCTTCTACCGACAGGAACGACCTGCCAACATCCTGCATCCATCCGCGCAGCTTGAAGGCGGGCCAGTCGGTGATGCTCACGAGTTCGAGTTCGGGAGCTGCGCCGTCGTTGTATCCTTCGGCGAGCTGTGTCAGTGTCTGTACGGCGCGTGTCACTCCTATTTCCGTCACTGCCTTTATGCTGATGGCGTTGTCGGTGATGTCGAGCGTGTATGCCTCGTTGTCGAATCCGGCGAGGGTGTAGTCGTGTGCTCCTTCTATGTTGTCTGTAATCGTGACGCTCACTTTTGCCTCGGCGTCATTGCTTGTGGTGCAGCCGTTGTCGGCAAGGAATTGGCGCAGAGCCTTGTTGCCGGTGGCATCGTTCAGTTGTACGCTTCGGTTCAGTAGGAACGAGCCTTGTTTCTGGTTTACGACATGCGGATAGGGTAGCAGGTCGTTCACTTTCGCCTCGGCGTTGCGTGGCGAGACTGTTCCCAATGCAAGGAGAAGCAGTGCCGGGTAGATTTTCGTCCGTTTCATATTCATTGGTTTATTGTTTGTTGCAGGATTGTCGTGTCAGGTGCAATGGTTGTAAGCGGGCGGTGCCGTTTGGGTATGTCAGTCGATGAACCGCTTTGTTATTTCCTTGTATTCGTCGATTCTTCTGTCGCGGAGGAACGGCCACCAGCGGCGCACATCCTCGCTGTGTGCAAGGTCGATTTCCACTGTGATGCTTTCCTCTTCATCCGATGGCGAGCGGTGGAGCATTTCGCCTTGCGGACCCACCACCATCGACGAGCCCCAGAACTCTATTCCGGGTGTCTGTCCGCTTGGGTCGGGCTCGAATCCCACACGGTTCACCGACACTACCGGCAGTCCGTTTGCCACGGCATGACCTCTCTGCACAGTCGTCCATGCCTCGCGTTGCCGCTGCTGCTCGTCGGGTGTGTCGCTTGCGGCATAGCCTATGGCTGTGGGGTAGATGAGGATTTCGGCACCTTGCAGTGCCATCAGACGCGCTGCTTCGGGGTACCACTGGTCCCAACATACGAGCACTCCGAGGCGTCCGACGCTTGTCTGGATGGGACGGAAGCCGAGGTCGCCCGGTGTGAAGTAGAACTTCTCGTAGTAGGCAGGGTCGTCGGGGATGTGCATCTTGCGGTACTTGCCGGCTATGGTGCCGTCGCGCTCTATCACGACAGCCGTGTTGTGGTAGAGTCCCGGTGCGCGTCGCTCAAAGAGGGAGGTGACAATCACCACGTCGCATTCCTTGGCTATCGCGCCGAAGAAGTCGGTGGACGGGCCGGGTATGGGTTCGGCGAGGTCGAAGTTGTCCACATCCTCCACTTGGCAGAAGTAGAGCGAGTTGTGCAGTTCTTGCAGCACAATGAGTTGCGCACCCTGTCCGGCGAGCTGCTTTATGCCCTCGGCGAGGCGGTTCATGTTGTCTGTTGCGTCGGCAACATTATGCTGTTGCAGGTATCCTATTTTCAGTTTGTTCATAAGTTCACGTTTGGAAAATGTTAAAGTCTTTACAAAGTTAGCTCTTTTTTCTGTCTTTTCTTGTTCTGTGAGCGATTTTTTGTGATTTGCGGTAATGGGAAATGTGATTTGAGAAACAATTCGTTCTTATGGTTTATTGTCATGGCAAGCGAGCTTCTCCAACTTCTATTTCTCCTATAGTCAGCCCTGCCTGCTTCATGATTTGCCCGACTCATTTTTTGTTTTCCGCATGATTACAAAAAAAACAAGGCTTCTTTTGTGTGCAAAGAAGCCTTGTTTGGAATGCAAAGAAGTCTTGTTTTGAGTGTAAACAAGACTTCTTTTTAATGTGTTTGTAATTAGTTGTGGATTAGTGGGTTATGCTTTGGCCTTCTCTTCCTTTTTCTGTGTGTCCGGCAGAAATCCTGCTATCACTCCCAGCAGTGGCAGGAAAGCACTCACCTGGAATATGAATTCGATGCTTGTCAGGTCGGCAAGCCATCCGAAGAATGCCGACCCCAGGCCTCCCAGGCCGAACATCAGTCCGAAGAAGATGCCGGCTATCAGTCCTACTTTGTCGGGCATAAGGTCGGTGGCATACACCACGATGGACGAGAAAGCGGATGCAATGATGAGTCCGGAGAGGAATGTGCAGACGATTGTGAGCGTGAAGTTGGCGTAAGGCATGGCTATGGCGAACGGTGCCGCACCGAGGATGGAGAACCATATAACGTACTTGCGTCCGAAACGGTCGCCGAACATTCCGCCGGCGAGCGTGCCTATGGCGAAGGCTGCAAGGAACACGAAAAGGCATATCTGTGATGCCTGCACCGTGATGCCGAACTTGTCGATGAGGAAGAACGTGAAATAGCTCGTGATGCACGAGGTGTAGAAGTACTTGGAGAATACGAGCAGGATGAGAATGCCCAACGCTCCGTATTTGGCACGCTTGGAGATATGGGTGTTGAGTCCGGTTGCCTTTTGCGGATGCTTCACTGAATAGACAAGCCGTTCCTTGTACCATGCGCCCAACCGCACCATGATGATGGCGGCAAGCATGGCGGCAATGGCGAACCACGAAATGGCGTGCTGGCCGAACGGCAGGATGATGAGGGCGGCAAGCAGCGGACCAAGGGCCGAACCTCCGTTGCCTCCCACTTGGAAGATGGCTTGCGCCAGACTCTTTCTGCCTCCCGATGCAAGCTGCGCCACGCGCGATGCCGTGGGATGGAACACCGACGAACCGAAACCGACGATGCTCACCGCAAGGAGTATCAGCAGATAGTTGTCGGCGAAGGCAAGCATCAGCAGACCCGTAAGCGTGAAGCACATGCCTATGGAAAGGGCGTATGGGCGGGGATGACGGTCGGCATACAGACCCGTGAAGGGTTGCAGGATGGACGAAGTCATTTGAAACACCAGCGTGATGATGCCTATCTGGGCGAAGGAGAAGTCGAACTTGTCCTTTATTATGGGGTAGATGGAGGGGATGATGGATTGAATCATGTCGTTGAGGAAGTGGGAAATGCCGCATATAACGAGCATCGAATACATCGTTCCTTCCGTCATTGTAGGGTGTCCCTTTATCTTGTTGCCTATTGATTTGATGTTCATTTCTTTGCTGTTCTGTCTGATGTAATGTGAAATTTAACCCAAATCGGTCATTGGGTTTTCTCTTATAACACGCTTGTTTCGGTCTGATGACCGATTGGGGGTTAAGGCCTTATGGGTTAAAAACAAGCCAGTCTATGTGCGGAAGAAGTGGTTCCTGCACTTAGACTGGCGTTGTTGTATGTGAAATGTTGTTCTGTCGTTTGCAGTAATTTGCCTTATGCCAACGGGTTCCACCCTTGGGCTTTAAGTTCAAATTCCTGGTTGTCGCGTGTGACGAGCATCTTGCCGAGTTCCTGGCGTGTGATGTGACCAATGAGTTTCACACCATCCATGTCCACAATCTTGGCGTGGTCGCCGATGGGTACGGTGAAGAGAAGTTCGTAGTCTTCGCCTCCATTGAGGGCGCATGTGGTGACATTCATGTTCAGTTCCTCTGCCATTACTGCCGTCTGGTAATCGATGGGGATGCTCTTCTCATAGATTCTGCATCCGCAGTGGCTCTGTTCGCAGATGTGCATGAGCTCGCTGCTGAGTCCGTCGCTGATGTCCATCATGGCTGTCGGGCGTATGTTGAGTTCGCGGAGGCGTGCTATGATGTCGCCGCGTGCCTCTGTCTGAATCTGGCGTTGTATGATGTATTCCTTTCCGGCGAAGTCGGGCTGGAAGTGTTTCAGTTCTTCCAGGCGTCGCTTGTCGTCCTTCTTCTGGGCTTCATTCACCATCTGGTAATAGACACTCTTCTCACGCTCAAGGAGTTGCAGACCCATGTATGCGGCACCGAGGTCGCCGGAAACGCAGATGAGGTCGGTGTCTTTTGCGCCATTGCGATAGACGATGTCCTCCTTTTTTGCTTCTCCTATTACGGTGATGCTTATTGCAAGTCCGGTGTAGGAAGAGGTTGTGTCGCCGCCGACAATGTCCACTCCCCATTTGTTGCAAGCCATGCGGAGTCCGCTGTAGAACTCCTCCATGTCCTCAACGGAGAAGCGTTTGCTCAGAGCTATGCTCACTGTGAGCTGGCGTGGGGTGCCGTTCATGGCGAAAATGTCGCTGATGTTCACCATCGCCGCCTTGTAGCCGAGGTGCTGAAGGTCGATGTAGGTGAGGTCAAAATGCACTCCTTCCATGAGCATGTCGGTGCTGACGAGCACTTCACTGTCGGGATAATGGAGCACGGCGCAGTCGTCGCCCACACCGTGAAGAGTGGATTTGTTCTTGGGAAGATAACCGTCGGTGAGTCGGTGTATGAGTCTGAATTCTCCGAGTTTTGATATATCTGTCATGGATATTATGCTCTTTTAATCATTTCGCGCATTATCTCTGTCATAAGAGGCTGTGCGTTGTTGGCGGCAATCTGCACCTCTTCGTGGCTCACTTCCACCGGTGTGTCTTCGAGTCCAAGGTCGGTAATGATGCTGATACCGAATGTCTTGATGCCGCAGTGGTGTGCCACGATTACCTCAGGGACTGTGCTCATGCCGACGGCGTCGCCTCCAAGACGGTGGTACATCTTGTATTCTGCGGGAGTTTCAAAGGTCGGTCCCTGCACGCCGATATATACTCCGTGCACCACACGTATGCCCTTTTCGGCAGCGATGGCGTCGGCTTCGGCGATGAGTGCATGGTCGTAGGTCTCGTGCATGTCGGGGAAACGCGGACCGGTAGGGAAGTTCTTGCCGCGAAGAGGGTGCTCTGGGAAGAAGTTTATGTGGTCGGTGATAATCATGAGGTCGCCGATTTTGAAGTCGGGGTTCATGCCTCCCGATGCGTTTGACACGAAGAGTGTCTTGATACCGAGTTCGTACATGACGCGGATGGGGAATGTAACCTCTTTCATGGAGTAGCCCTCATAGTAGTGGAATCGTCCTTCCATTGCCATGATGTCCTTGCCGCCGAGTTTGCCGAAGATGAGTTTTCCGGCGTGACCTTCCACTGTTGATACGGGAAAGTTGGGTATGTCTTTGTATGAAAATTCGTAGCTGTCGGTGATTTCCGTTGCCAACTGTCCTAAACCGGTGCCGAGAATGATGGCTGTTTCAGGACTTGTTGTCATTCTTTCTTTTAGCCAGGATGCTGTTTCTTGAATTTTTTCGTACATAACTTATGATTTTTTTGTTGAATTCTTTTTCGCCGCCGAGCAGGAATTTTATTTCCATTGGCAGGGCGTATGTGCTTTGTTTTACGTTGTCGCTGAGTGCTTCCGTGTGCAGGAGGCGTGTGCTGTCCTTTTCCGTTGTGATGATTATCTTTGGCGAAGGTAGTGCCTCGAACTCGCTGTTTATGCGTTCCTCATCGGCAGGGGTGAACTGATGGTGGTCGCCGAAAGTGAGCGGTGTGATGTGTTTCGATGTCGTTTGCAAATCGACAATCATCTGTTGCGGCGACGCAATGCCCGTGAGCAGGAGTATATGTGTGTCGGGTGTGATGCTGCTGACGGGGCGTTTGTCGTTGCCGAACACTGCGGTGAGGTCGTTGTACTTTATCGTTGTGAAGAAAAGTTCCTGGAATGGGAATAGGTTCATGGCGCGTTTCAGTACGCGGAACTCCATAGGTTTCAGGTCGGTAGGGCACTTTGTGATAATGACGATGTCGGCTCTGACCGTTCCTTCCTTTGGTTCGCGGAGTCGTCCGGCGGGCAGAAGGCGGTCGTAGATGATGAGTCGGTGGTAATCTACGAGCAGGATGTTCACGCCGGGTTTTACATAACGGTGCTGAAAGGCATCGTCAAGCAGAATCACTTCCACATCGTTTGTGGCGTCATCATGCTTCAAACGGTCAATGCCGCGGCGCCGGTTTTTGTCGACAGCCACATATATGTCGTCGTATTTCCGGTGTATCTGGAACGGTTCGTCGCCTATTTCCGGCATCGTGGTGCTTTCGTCGGCAAGTAAATAACCTTTGGTCTTTCGCCGATAGCCACGGCTAAGCACTGCCACTTTGACAGTGTTGTGCAGCAGATTGATGAGATATTCCACATGAGGGGTCTTCCCAGAGCCTCCAACGGTGATGTTGCCCACGGAGATTACGGGCGTGTTGTAGCTTTGGCTTTTCAGTAAACCGATGTCGAACATCCAGTTCCTGAACCTCACGCCGATACCGTAAAGCCAGCTGAGGGGCAGTAGCCATTCCGTTATTTTTATGAAGTCACCTTCTGTTCGCATTATGTTTTCTTTGTTGTTCTTGATTGGAAATCTTTGTGTTCCGCCTCCCGTTTACTTCATGTTGATGATGAACGGGACGCGTGCTTGCAGCATTTCGCGGCTGTTCATGTTCTTGAGAAGCATGTAAGGCTCGTAGAATTCGGCGAGATTTGCGCGGAGCTGCTCGTCAAGGTAGTTGCCTTTGGACATGCTTCCAAGTATCTGGTCGGCCCAAGACGGTGGTGCCGGGTACTCTCCGGTCTGCCATTTGTCCATCTTTGCCAGTTTTGCTGCCTTTGCAATAGCCGCATCAAGGCCTCCGAGTTCATCTACAAGCTTTATCTTCAATGCGTCGCTGCCGAGCCATACACGTCCTTGTGCGATGCGTTCCACCGCTTCTGTGCTAAGATGTCTGCCGTCGACCACACGCTGGCGGAACAGTTTGTATCCACGATTGACGTATGATTGCATGATGCCCAGTTCTTCTTCGTTGAACGGGCGTGCCATGGTGTTGCCGAAAGTACTGTTGCGGTTGGTCTTCACCTCGTCGAACTTCACGCCCAGTTTCTGCGTGATGAGTCCGCTCATATCGGGTATTGCCGCGAAAATGCCGATGCTTCCGGTGAGCGTATTGGGCTGTGCCACAATCCATGATGCAGGTGCTGACATGTAGTAGGCACCCGAAGCGGCGTAGTCGCCCATTGATATTACGACGGGTTTCTTGGCTTTCAGCTTGCTCACTTGGTGCCATATCTGTTCCGAAGCGTATGCGTCGCCGCCTCCGGAGTTCACTCTTATCACTACGGCCTTGATGTCGTCGTCGTTCATCAGGCGTTCCAAATCCTTACATACTGTTGTCGCCACGATGTTGTTTCCGCCGCTTATTGTCGCTGTGGTGTTGTCCTGCACGATACTTCCGGAGGCGTAATACACGGCAATCTCGTCGCCGTCGCTGCTTTCTTCCTTCACGTTCTGCATGTCGCTGACGGAGAGTTGCGCAATGTCATCGTCGTCTTTCAACTTCAGCATCTTCTTTATCGTGCCTTTCACTTCATCGGAATAAATAAGTCCGTCAACGAGTTTGGCGCGTTTCAGGTTCTCCGTGTCGTCGAACATTATGCAGTGGTCGGCCCAACTGTTGAGTGAATCGACGCTTACACCACGGCTCTTCGACACTGCCTGACAGATGTTTTTCCATGTTCCTCCGATGAATGCGGACACCTGTTGGCGGTTGGCATCGCTCATTTTTTCTTCGGTATATACTTCGGTCGCGCTCTTGTACGAACCTACTTTCACTACTTGGAACTTCACTCCGAACTTGGCAAGCATGTCCTTATAGAACACCGGTTGTGAAGCGAGACCATGCCAGTCGAGCATTCCTTTGGGGTTTATATATACTTTGTCGGCTACCGAAGCTACATAGTAGGCTCCCTGCGTGTAGGTGTCGCCGTAGGTCACAATCCATTTGCCGCTTTTGCGGAAGTCGGCGAGCGTCTCGCGCAACTCTTGCAGAGTGGCGTATCCGCACGACAAAGCCCCTGCTTCGATGTAGATGCCCTTTATCTTGTCGTTGGTTTTCGCCTTCTTTATGGCATTTGTTATTTCGTTCAGCCCCATCTGGTTGATGTCGCCGCCGGTAAACCGTCCTATTATGTTGTCC
Organism: uncultured Prevotella sp.; assembly: GCA_900553595.1. Classification (GTDB taxonomy): domain Bacteria; phylum Bacteroidota; class Bacteroidia; order Bacteroidales; family Bacteroidaceae; genus Prevotella. The sequence goes on from USEC01000012.1 coordinate 46,299, forward strand.
TGTCCTTGGTCTGTTATCTCGCCGTTGAGCTGCAGAACCAGCACCGAATTGTCCTCAACCTGGGTCTTTGCCTGACCCGATGCCATGATGCCCACAATACTCATCATTCCGAATGCCACAATGATGGTGCTGAAAAGAATCATTCCCACAACCGTGGCAGCGATGTATTTCAGAAAATCTTTCATGTTTGTTTGATTTTGTTTCTGTTAATTTGATACGTTTTTCTTTGAGCGTTTGTGTGCGAACCGGCATTTTTCAGAGAATGTGCCGTGTTGCAATCGAGTCGTTCTCCGCATCATCATACAAAGATAAATGATTTATTCCTATTTTATACCTAATTTTGAAAATATTTTCAATTCACCCTTATCTTTTTTCTTTTCAGGCATGATAAATTTATTTTTTCATGTGTTCTAAGGCTTGTTTTTGTCGCATATTTATTTCATCATTTCACATATTATTTATAATTTTGCACGACTTTTAGTTTAGGAATATTTTTTTTTACTTTAAGAAACCGATTGAAACGGTGTGTGGAGAGTCCGCTTTCCCGTCGCTGTGCCATGAGGTTTTCGTTGGATATACAATACTTATAATTGCTGAAAATGGATAGCATTCAAAAAAACGATTACGAGAAATTGTTGAGACGAAAGCTTGATCTGCTTTTGAAAACCGGTCAGATGCTTGTTGAAAGTGCCGCCGACACCAACCGCATCCTGCGTAACATGAACCGTGTGGCAGCCTTTTTGGGACTCCCCGAAGAACATCTTCACATTTATGTACAGTTCAACATGCTCATGGTGAACCTCAGTGACGGCGAACATTCGTTCACCAAGTTCCAACGTTGCTCCAAGCATGGCATCAATATGACGACGATTTCGCTTGTCAGCCGTTTGTCATGGCGGGCGATTGAAGAGGACTACAGCATCGAAAAATATGCCGAGGAACTGGAGAATATACGCCAACGTCCGCGCAACTACACTCCGCTTCAGGTGGCGATAGGTACAGGTTTTGCCTGCGGCGGTTTCTGCATACAGTTCGGTTGCGACTGGACAGCATTCTTCTACGCTTCCTTTGCTGCAGCAATCGGTATGTATCTGCGCGGTTGGCTCCTGCGACGCGGCTTCAACAACTACATGGGCATTGCCGTGGCGGCTTTCGTGAGCACCGTTCTTGCATGGCTTACCACCTTCCTGCCGGTTTCGTGGACATCCACTCCGCTTCATCCTCTGCTTGCATGCGCCCTCTTCATCGTTCCGGGCGTGCCGCTTATAAACTTCGTTGATGATATGCTCGACAACTACATACAGGTGGGACTCACGCGGGCCATCAACACTTTCCTCATGATTGTGGCCATGTCGTTCGGTATAGCGTTCTTTCTTAAGATTTCGCATTTCGACCTTACGCAGTTCTATTCCATCCCGATGATTCCGCACAACTCCTACATCAGCTACGCTGTTGCGGCGGCTATCTCTGCCATGGGCTTCTCCATGATATTCAACATACCGCGTCGTCTGCTGTGGGTGGTGGCTCTTGGAGGCATCATCGCCGTTTGTACGCGTAACTTCGTAAACCTCGGTCCGTCGAACAACAACATAGGTCTCGATCTCGGACTTGCCATAGGCTCGCTTGTGGGAAGTGCTCTTGTCAGCCTGATAGCTGTGCGTGTGGTTCACATCGTGCACGCTCCCAACCATGTTATTTCCATTCCGAGCGTCATTCCTATGGTTCCCGGAGTGCTGATGTACCGTGCTCTTGTGGCGTTGATTGAGATGAACGGAGTGGTGGGCGAACTCACAAATGCCGTGAAGTTCGGCATGGGCTCCGCCATCACCATCATGTGTATTGCCCTTGGCGTGGCTATCCCCAACATCTTCGCACGCCAATGGATTGCCCCGCACCGCCGTGCACGCCTCAAAAAAGCCATTGCCGACCGTCGTGCACGCGGCAAGTTCGTCGATTTGTCAGAGTTTGACGCCAGATAATAATCTCGGAATATTCTAAGATTTCAGTTGTGTAATGCCTTTTGCATTGGCTTTGAACGAGCCGGTGCAAAAGGCATTTTCTTTTTGTCTTTATCAATGCCATAGGAAAATAAGGACACCACTCGAAAACTTTTTACGGAAAACATGTCGCTTTTCCACACTCTTTTCTACTTCAGCGCAAGCCCTTGTGCTGTAATGAGTAATGCTGCCGTTGGGGTAGGGCGCGCACGCTTTTCAGTGGCGTAATTGTCAGTCGTGCCATGACAAAAATGTCATTGCTGCGGTTTTGGCACGGTTTTGGCAGTGAAACTTGCTGAAAGCCCGTCACAATAGGGTTGTAAAACGAAATATTAATTTAAAAACATAGTTTATTATGAACATTAAACCATTAGCAGACAGAGTGCTGGTGCTTCCTGCACCGGCAGAAGAAAAAGTTGGTGGAATCATCATTCCTGACACAGCAAAAGAGAAACCGCAGCACGGTACTATCGTTGCTGCCGGCAATGGAACGAAAGATGAAGAAATGATTCTTAAAGAGGGTGATGAAATCCTCTATGGCAAATACTCAGGCACAGAACTTGAAATCGAGGGAACAAAGTACCTCATCATGCGTCAGAGCGATGTGCTCGCAGTAGTGCAGAAGTAATTCAACTTACAAAATTCAATTCTTAAAATTTTCAAATCATCATGGCTAAGGATATAAAATACAATATTGAAGCACGCGACCTCTTGAAGAACGGCGTGGACAAATTGGCTAACGCAGTAAAGGTGACACTCGGCCCGAAAGGCCGCAACGTTGTCATTGAGAAGAAATTCGGCGCACCGCAGATTACAAAGGACGGTGTGACAGTGGCAAAGGAAGTGGAGCTTGAGGACAAGTTCGAGAACACCGGCGCGCAACTCGTGAAGAGTGTGGCAAGCAAGACCGGCGATGACGCTGGCGACGGTACCACCACCGCTACCATCCTTACACAGGCTATCGTTACAGAAGGCTTGAAGAATGTCACCGCAGGTGCCAACCCAATGGATCTGAAGCGTGGTATCGACAAGGCTGTGGCAGCCGTTGTGGCTTACATCAAGGACAACGCCGAAGTCGTGGGCGACAACTATGACAAGATAGAGCAGGTGGCAACAGTGAGTGCCAACAACGACCCTGAAATAGGAAAGCTCCTTGCCGACGCAATGCGCAAGGTGTCGAAGGACGGTGTCATCACCATCGAGGAGAGCAAGAGCCGCGACACAAGCATCGGCGTTGCCGAGGGAATGCAGTTCGACCGTGGCTACCTCAGCGGCTATTTCGTTACTGATGCCGACAAGATGGAGTGTGTTATGGACAATCCTTACATCCTCATCTACGACAAGAAGATAAGCAACCTCAAGGATCTTCTTCCTATCCTCCAGCCCGCAGCAGAAAGCGGCCGCCCGATGTTCATCATCGCCGAGGATGTCGATTCAGAGGCCCTCACCACTCTTGTAGTAAACCGTTTGCGTGGCGGTCTCAAGATTTGCGCTGTCAAGGCTCCTGGTTTCGGCGACCGTCGCAAGGCTATGCTTGAAGACATCGCAACCCTTACCGGCGGCGTAGTCATCAGCGAAGAGAAGGGATTGACACTCGACAAGGCTACACTCGACCTTTGCGGTACCTGCGACAAGGCTACTGTGACAAAGGACAATACTACCATCGTTGGCGGAGCAGGCGACAAGCAGCTCATTGCCGACCGTGTGGCACAGATAAAGAACGAGATTGCCAACACCAAGAGCTCGTATGACAAAGAGAAGCTTCAGGAGCGTCTCGCCAAACTTGCAGGTGGCGTTGCAGTGCTTTATGTAGGTGCCAACAGCGAGGTGGAGATGAAAGAGAAGAAGGACCGTGTGGACGATGCTCTCTGCGCAACACGCGCTGCCATCGAGGAAGGCGTTGTTGTGGGTGGCGGTACCACCTACATCCGTGCCCAGAAGTCTCTCGAAGGTCTCAAGGGCGACAACGCCGACGAGCAGACAGGTATCAACATCGTGATGCGTGCCATTGAGGAACCGCTCCGCCAGATTGTGAAGAATGCCGGCGGTGAGGGTGCCGTAGTGGTACAGAAGGTGCGCGAAGGCGAGGGCGACTTCGGTTACAATGCCCGCAAGGATATCTTCGAAGACCTGCGTTCCGAAGGTGTCATCGACCCAGCCAAGGTTGAGCGTGTAGCTCTTGAGAACGCCGCTTCCATCGCAGGAATGTTCCTCACAACAGAGTGCATCATCTGCGACAAACCGGAAGAGAAGGGTCCTGCCATGCCGATGGGACAGTCCGGCATGGGTGGCATGATGTAATTCATGTCTGACCATACTCTTGTATAACGATAATAATTTGGAGTTGCGAAGTTCCAATTGATTTTAATTAAAACGGATTGTAAGGCCGACGGGTTCGGCTTTGCAATCCTTTTTTTTATGCCCTGCTTTTGCTTGCATTCCAAATTATTGCTGTTCGGTAAAAACTTTCAGCTTTCTCTGTCTTTTTGCCGTACAGCAATAAATCCTTAACTTCTTACTTTTGATTTCCAAGTTCAAATTCACTTAACCCATTAATCCCCAGTCCGTTACCCCCAATTCCTTTTACTTCTTTACTTTTTTACCTTTTTACTTTTAAAAACAAGGCTTCTTTACATTCAAAACAAGGCTTCTTTTGAGTGCAAACAAGGCTTGTTTATTCTCCAAACAAGGCTTGTTTTAAACCCGGTGATATTGCGGCTGAAAACCAGCGTGTTACGGCTTCGTTTTCATTTCTCTTTGTTTTTTCTCCCTAACCTCGATTTTTTTTTATAATTTCGCAGCATGAAAAGATTTCTGAACATAAAGATATTGCTTTTGCTTATTGTCATCTGCGTTGGCACCTACGCACTTACCTCATCGTGGAGCATCACCCTTGGTGTCGTGATTCTCATGGTCGTTGCCGACAGAGTGGTGGGCGCATGGGCTGACAGAAAGGACAGGCAGTATTTTGGCAAAAAGGAAGATTCTGACGAAACACTGACACCAGAGGAAAGAAAATGGAAAAGTTAGTTGAACTGTATGAATCGTGGCACGGCTCCAAGCCGGCAAGTATAGAACGCCTCAAAGGGGCGGGCAGCAACCGTGAGTACTACCGTCTGACAGCCGACGACGGCAGTACGGTGATAGGTGTGGTGGGAACAAGTCGCGACGAGGACCATGCCTTCATCTATCTGTCGCAGCATTTCACGCAGCGTCAGCTCCCCGTGCCGCAGGTTCTTGCGGCGAGCGACGACGAGCTGCGCTACATCCAGACCGACCTCGGCAACACTTCGCTCTTCGACGCCCTTGAAGGCGGACGCAAGGCTGGCGGACGATACACGCACAAGGAGAAGGAACTCCTTGTCGCCACCATACGCCAGCTGCCCAACATACAGATGCGTGGCGCACGGGGGCTCGACTGGAACAACTGCTATCCGCAGCCGGAATTCAATGAGGAGAGCGTGCTCTTCGACCTTAACTACTTTAAATACTGCTTCCTCAAACCTTCGGAACTCGACTTTCACGAGCTGAAGCTTGAGGCCAACTTCCGTCTTTTCGCCAAAGACCTCACCTCCGAGTCCACCGATTCGTTCCTCTATCGCGACTTCCAGGCACGCAATGTCATGCTCGACGCCGAGGGCAACCCGTCGTTCATCGATTTCCAGGGCGGCAGAAAGGGTCCGTTCTACTACGACCTTGCATCGTTCCTGTGGCAGGCATCGGCAAAATATCCGAACAAACTGCGCCGCGACCTCATCGCCGAATACTACAATTCGCTGAAAAACTATACCGAGGTGCCTTCCGTGCGTGAGTTCGTCGGTCGTCTGAGTCTGTTTGTGCTCTTCCGCACTCTGCAAGTGCTCGGAGCCTACGGGTTCCGTGGCTACTTCGAGCGCAAGAAGCATTTCCTCGAATCCATACCTCCGGCGATGGACAACCTGCGCGAACTGCTGAAGAATGCAGACAGTTTCCCTTACCCCTACATGATGGATATGCTGCGCCGCCTTGCCGATATGCCCAAATATGCGCACATCGAAGAGCCGGCATTGAGTCGTGCCGACGGCTACCGCACGACTTCCGACAATGTCTATGCGGCACATCCGCAGGACGGTCCGGCGACATTCTCGAAGTACGACGGCAATGGTCCGCTCGTCGTCCGTGTGTTCAGTTTCAGCTATCGCAAAGGCATTCCCACCGACGACTCGGGCAATGGAGGAGGCTATGTGTTCGACTGCCGCTCCACACACAATCCCGGACGCTACGAACCCTACAAGAAACTCACCGGACTCGACGAGCCCGTCATACGCTTCCTTGAGGACGACGGCGAGATAATAACGTTCCTCGAAAGCGTCTATAAACTCGCCGACGCTCATGTGAGCCGCTACATAGAGCGCGGCTTCACGAACCTGATGTTCTCGTTCGGATGCACGGGCGGACAGCACCGCAGCGTGTATTCGGCACAGCATCTTGCCGAACATCTGCACGAGAAGTTCGGAATAGAGGTGCACATCTGTCATCGCGAGCAAGGTATAGAGCAGACTTTGGAGGCAGACAGCTGACAAACGCTCGGTTTGGCAACAGTCGTCCAGACTGTTTTTGTCAGCAGAATGTCTGCCCGATCTGCCTGTCATCTTGATGACAGCAGACAATCTTGGAGATTCATTATCCCAAATCGGTCATTAGACCGAAACAGGCGTGTTATAAGAAAAGTTGTCTTTCTTTTCCACCCTTCTTCGCCTTTGTTTCGTCATCTTGCCGCCGACCGCGTTTCGCCATAGCCAGCTATGGCTTCAACCCGGACGTTGCTGGCTGCTCGAAACAAAGACAAAGCAGAGTAGGAATCTGATGACCGATTTGGGATTATCGAAAAAACAAGCGGCAGCGCCGAGTGCATAACGGCCTGGTTGCTCTGTCTTTTCGGGCAGGACATTCGCCCTTCATAGTTCTCTTCTTTTTTAGTTTTTATTCAGACATCCCCCCACTTTTTGAATTAATTATCTAATATTTCTTTCGTTTAAGGAATATTAACGTAAAAGTGTGACGCAATTTAAAAAAATACAAAACCTTTGCGGCCGACTATTGGATTAGAATACCAAATCTATTAATATTTGCATAAGACCAAAAACTTTGCCCGGCCAGTCGCAACTGGCATTAGAGCATGAACCTGAAACCTGATACGGAATTAAGAAAATATCATTAATGCCGTTTTAAAGAATGTAATTGACATAACAGTAAAAACAATTACAAATCTTTTTTGCGAATATATTCAATGGTGTCGGTTGTGGCATTGTCGTGAAGACATGCCGTTGCCGCAGCAGGATGTGTGCATATATGCGGATTAGAGGGGGTATGAGGCGTGCCGAAACTGAAGTTATCGGAAGTTAGGCTTCGCCGGAAGTTAAAGGAAGATAACGGAC
>USEC01000013.1 GCA_900553595.1 uncultured Prevotella sp.
TTCTGAATTCTTAAAACTAATGGCTTAACTTCTGAATTCTTAACTTCTGAATTCTTAAAACTAATGGCTTAACTTCTGAATTCTTAACTTCTGAATTCTCAAAACTAATGGCTTAACTTCTGAATTCTTAACTTCTGTATTCTAAAACAAAACCCTCCTGCCTCCTCACTGCTGACGAAAAAAGGCAATGCAGACCGCTTGCGCGGTGTCTGCATTGCCTTTATGCTTTATTGTTGCAAAGCCGTGGCGGTGTTGCCGCCGTCGGCTTCGATGTTGTTAGCTGTCGTTGCGAATTACTTCACGAGTACAGTCTGGCTTGTGCCGTCAGAGTACTTCACGATGTTGATACCCTTGACAGGAGCTGAGAGCTGTGTACCGTCAGCAGCGTAGCGGGCTACAACAGTCTTGCTTTCAGCAGGAACAACAGTGCTGATGCCTGTTGAGTGGCCGTCCTTGATGTCCACCATGTTACAGTTGCTTACCCAAACATCCTCGTCAGAACCGTTCCATGCGTAAAGTTCGCCTTTATTGTCGAAGATAGCGAAGGTGTTGTTTACGAATGCGATGGCGTGCATCTGGGTGTAGTCGTAGTCCTCAGGAATGTTCACAACGTATGTAGCCTCGAAGTTGTCGCCGTCCCAATTGATAGCGTCGCCGCTCGGACCAGTTACGATCATGCGGAGGATGTGGTCGTGCTTGTACGTCTTGAGTACAGAGGCTCCGTACTGCTGAGGGCCTCTCTGACCGTCCTCTGTGAGGTAGATTGTCAGGCGTGCACCCTGGAGAATCTTGGCAGCGTCCTTAACACCGGTACCCTTTACAGTGAGGGTGAGTTCGCCGTCGTTGTCTGCATCGTAGTCAGCGGTAACGTTGAGGTTCACGAATGAAGGCAGATACTTGTTTGACTCGTCGATGAACTGGCTGAAGATAGAAGCAGCCTCGTTGTAGTTTGTGTAACCGATTGGAACAGCAACGCGGCCGGCTGCGTTGATCTGAGAGTTGGGGATGAAGTAACGGTTGAAGTTCGCATACGGGTAACCGAATCTGGTGCTGTAATATGTGATGTACTTGCCACCATCGCATACATAGTCGTCATCGTTGGGAGAAGAGAAGTTGTTGTGGATTGCAACCCATGCGATGTCCTTGCGCAGCTTGGTGAGAGCGTTGAGCACATCGTAGCCGTAAGGACAGTTAGAGCAGCCCTGGCTGGTGAAATGCTCTACGAGGTTCAGCTGCTTCTTCATGCAGTCGTTATAAACGCGGAGCACGCTGCTGAGTGTGTCGTTCTTCACCTCGCCTGTCGGCTTGGCACCGTTCATGCTCTTAACATATACGCTGAGTATGTGTGTGCCTACTCCTACGTTCTCAGGAATCTTGATGCCGTTAGTGCCGAACACCTGGTAGTCGTTGTTAAGCTCTAAGCCGGGAGCCATTGTAGCAACCTCGTTGTTGTCGATGGCAAGACCGAACACATAGTCCTTGATAGGCTTGGAACCGTCGTTGTAGCAAGAGAAGCCGATGGCGAATGAGCCCTTGTCCTTCCATGCGAACTTGTTGGCAGAGAGAGAACCCATCACAATGTCCTGTACGAAACCGCCCTCACGCTCAACGAGCACCTGGATACAGAGGTTCATCCACTGGCCGTCGCTTGCAACAGGAGCCCAGAGCATTTCCGGCTGACCAGTAACCTTGTCGGTGAACTCAGCCTTGAGAAGGAAGCCGTTTACAGTTCCCTGAGTTGTGTTTACACCCAGAGGCATGCACTCGTCTGTGTAGCCCTTACCGTCAGCTGTGGGAATCTTCTTCTGCTTGTAGTCGAAACCGATCTTAAGATCCTTTGCCTGAGCAGGGATAGTGTAAGGAGTGTCGAAGCGAACCTCGTTCCAAACGAGCTCGTCCTTGGTCACTGCTTCTGTTGAAGCAAGCTCCTTGCTGGCGATTTCCTCACCGATTTTGAATGCGCCTCTTTCGTCCTGACCGTTAGAGTAGTTCAGTCTGACTGTTGTTGCGCCGATGCTTTTGAGAAGGCAGAAGCGTGCACCGATGATCTTGTCGCCGGCATACTTCTGGAGAACACTTGCGGGAATAACGGTACCGGTCTCCTGTGTCTTGGCACCGGGTACGCCTACGAATGAGTTAGGCATGTCAGAACCTACATTACCGATGTAACGCTGAGCGTCGGTAAGGGCAGTTCCGTCAGCCTTTGTGGGGGCGTAAGCCTTCTTCTGACCGTGGAGAACATTTGCTTTGGGCGCTATCTTCGTTGCTTTAACAGCCTGAAGATCGTTGTCGAAGCCCTGCACCTGAGCGTTTGTTGCTGTAACTGACAGCATCAATGCTACTAATGGGAGTAAGATTTTCTTCATAGTGATATTTAAAAATTGATTAAGTTATTGTTTTTCTTTCTTTTGTTTTTGGTCTTGCGGCGGTGTCGCCGGCTTGCGTGGGTTACTTCACGTTCACCTTGACAGTGCGTCCGTCGGAGAGCTTCACGATGTTGATGCCCTTCACGGGAGCGTTGATGCGCTGTCCGCCAACGGTGTAGCGTGCCACTTCCTTGGCTGCGCTGTTGTCTGCAACGCCGTTGATTGCTGACGGGTCGCGGTTGATGAACCGTATGGTTATGTCACTGCTCTTGCCCACAGTGGTGTAGTCGAGGAAGCTTTTCTTGATGAGTGTGGTGAGTGTGAAGGTGGCTTCGCACGTGCCCCATGCGTCCTCTGATTTCGGAATCCATTCGGTCAGGATGCTTGCCAGACCGGTTTCCTTATTGTAAGAGGCTGTCTCTGAGAGTGCGTTCTTGCCTAAATCGCTGGTGCCGGGCTTTACAAGCTGGAGGCAGGACATTGGGAAACACACTTTCAATGTGCCGTTGTTGATGTTGTTTATTTTGACAGACATTGATACGGCATAGCTCTTGTCGGTGGCGGTCTGCTTTACATAGACATCCGACAGGATCTGCTTGAACTCCTCAAAATCGTCGAACTCGAGCTTGTCGCGTTCTATTGTTGCACCGTTTTCAAAGGCGTTTCCGTCCTTGTCGGTGAATACGAACACGCGATTTGCGTCTTGCTGTGCGAATGTTGCGATTGCGCTAAGGAACGCAACGCAAAGAAGAATCATCTTTTTCATAAGTTGGTGTATAATTGCTTTGTTTGTTTTCTTTATGCGATGGCAGTGCCTTCCCGTTGGGGTGGGGCTGCCGTCTTGTCGCGGCGGTGCCGCCTTTCGGTGCTTTTGCGGGCGTGTTCCGTGCGGCGGCGTGCCTTATTCGCCTTCCGTAGCAGCCATTACCGGCTTCTTGGCGGCTTGCAACACCTCGTTGTCGTCATAGACAAATGCCACTACCGACACCTTGTCGGCGTTCCATTTTTCGGGCAGTGTGTAGCTGTATGTGGCGAATGCGTGTTCGCCTTCCTTTACGTTTATCGCTTCGCCCCATGTCCCGTTCACTGAAGTGCGGAACACATGGTTGTGCACATAGTTGCGGTTTGTGGAGCCGTCGCCCATTACCTGCATTGCTACGATGCCGTCCTCGATGAGCCATACCTGCAGCTTTCCGGAGTGGTTGCCGTTGGTTCCGAATGCATTGACATTCACTGTGAGGCTTCGGTCCGTTGCGTTGTAGGTGTTGCTGATGCCTATTGAGAGTACGGCCTTCTTGGCTATGAGTGCCTTTACGGGGCTCATCCAAGTGTCGATATCGTTGTTTGGTGCCTTGTTACGGTTGAAAAGCACCCACGGCTGACCCACTTTATTCTCTTTGTCCCATGTCGTGTAGTATGTGGAACCCTCGTCGTTCATGAGTCCGATGTTCTTTGCTGTGCCTTTGAATCCGAGCGGTCCGCTGTGTATTCCCACCACGATAACGTTGTCTTCGCCGTATGCCTCCACGATTTCGTTGAGTCGTTCGGTGCCTCGCGGGCAGTTGGGACATTTCTGTCCGGTGAAGTCTTCGATGAGAACGGTGCGTCCCACTTCTGCTGGTTTCACATATATGAGACGGTCGTCAGGGTCGATGTTGCTGCACGACGAGGTGAGTGCCAGTGCTATGGTTGCTGTGAGACTGAGGAATATGTTCTTTATTTTCATACTGTTCTTTTAGAAATTGAAGTTGTAGGACATTGTCACGCCCTTGCTTGCGGGCACATAACGGCATACGCCTCCCGAACAGTTGTATCCGGCGCGGGTCTTGCCGTAGCCTATTTGCAGGCGGTGTGCGCCGTGTGTGTAGGTGACTGAGCCGGCGAAGTAGTGCTCCTTGTGTGTGCCGCGTTCAGCGTCTATGGCTCCGGTGGAGGTGTAGTAGTACTCGTTGGCGTTGTACTGGTCGCTGATGGTGAACATGAAGTGCGGCATTACGGAGAGTTCAAGTAGTCCGAACCACCAGTCGCCCTGGTCCTGCTTGGTGTGCAGGTACTGTGCTTCTCCGCGGAGTGTGACCTTCTTGTTGAAGCGGTATTTGCCTTCGGCGACGAAGATGTCGGAGTGTATGAAGTCGCCGTGCGACTCCACAACGGCCTTGTTGTAGAACTGGTTCATGTACATGAGGTTGAGGTTGAAGCTCTTCGAGAACTTTTTCTCCACCTGTATGTTGATGTCCTGGTAGTAGGTCTGGTCGCCCCACTTCCAGAATGCCGAGCCGTAGCCTTCTGTTCCCGGTGTTCCGCCGTCTTTCACGTTGCGTTCAATGGCGTGTATGTGCGAGAAGTTGAGTTTCACTCCTGTGCCGTACTTGCCTCCGAGGAATGTGTGTCGCTTGAACTTGTATCCCAGTTCTGCCTGGTATGCCCACTCGCCGTTGGGCTGTGTGGCGTAGGGGTAGAGTGCTGCGAGGGCGTAGGTCTGCTGCATTGCGAATGCCGGCAGGTGGTTGATGTATGACGCTGTACCGTTGTCTTTGCGCAGGCTGCGGAATGTCATGTTGTCGCTTCGCTTTGCCTGGAGGAGGAGGCTCATGCCTTTCTTTGAGTAGGATGTCGATAGCATTGCCACATATCCCTTGCGGTAGATGTACGGGAAGTTCTTGTCGGTGGTGGGGTCGTCGGTCTTCTGCGCATATTCTGCGAGGAGGCTGAATCCGCCTTTCTGCAGGTTTGCACGCACGTCGAATGCGTTTGTGTAGAGCGGGAAGTTGAGTATGTGTGTCGCGTCGGCATATACTTCGTCGCGTGTGTGCTCGCGTTTGTTCACATACGAGCCTCCGAGTGTGAGCACTGTCCCTGCTTCCTGCATCTTACGGCTCCACTGGTCGATGTTGAGTTCCACGTCCGCGCCTGAAATCCATGCGTCGTTGTGGTCCCAGTAGCGGCGCTGTCTTCCTGTGAGCACCTTGAACTGTGTGCCTTTGAACGGGCGGTAAACGACGCGTCCTCCGAGCAGTGAGTTGTCTATTCCGAGCGAACGCTCTTCGTATGTGCGCAGGATGAATCCCGAACCGAACTGTTCGTAGTAGTTGCCGAGTGTCACTTCGGCGTTCTTCAGTTTTCCCTTTATATAATAATAAGGTAGTCCCCATCCCTTGAAGTCCTTTTCAAATCCGGGCAGCGGGTGCTCCAGATATTCCATTCTTACGCCGGCGTCCACGTATTTGCTCATGGCATGGACTTCGGCGTAGGTGTTGGTGAGGATTTTGTCATCGTATGTTCCTGTACCGATGTTGTTGTCTTCCTGGGGTATGAGTATGTCGCTCTGCACGCTTCCGGTGATGGTCACGTCGTAACCGTCGGCGATTTTCACCTTCTGTGCGCTTGCCGCTGTCGCCAGCGATGCGGCGATGATGAGCGATAGTGTTCTGTTGGAAATCATTTGCTGTCTTTGTCTCTTCCGTTTCTTATGATTGTATGTCGGGCGTTCCGGCTTCTTTTTCGTGCCTTTCAGCATAAAACCCGAAAAGTTAAGGAGTTAGAGATTACTTTCTGAGAAGCCTTTCCGTATGCTATATAACATTCTTCGTTGCCGGAAGTCTTAGCTTCTTAACGCTCTTTAACTTCTTAACTTGTCTTAGCCCAATTTGTCTTTTCCCGTTTCCAGGGTCTCGCGCTTGTGCGTCGTGGCTTATTTCTCGTTTGCTATAAGCTCGCGCACTTTCTCTATGAGCTCTTCTTCGGCTCCTTCGGTGTAGCCGTTGTGCTTGGCGACGATGTTGCCTTTGCCGTCGCACACCACTACGAACGGGATGTTTATTCCTCCGAGTGCGCGCTTGAAGTCGCTGTTCGGGTCGAGGAGCACGTCGAATGTCCATCCGTGGTTATCTACGAGCGGCTTCACTTTGTTGATGTTCTGCGCCTGGTCGATGGATACGGCGAACACCTTTACGCCCGTCTCCTCCTGCCATTCCTCGTACACTTCGCTGATGGCTGTGAGCTCGCGGTTGCATGGCTTGCACCATGTTGCGAAGAAGTCGATGATGAAAGGCTTGCCGTTGTTCGACAGTGTGTCGGTCTTTACGGTCTTGCCGTCGATACTCTTGAGAGTCACTGCCGGGAGCTGTGCGCTTGCTGTCAGTGCGAAGCCGAGCATAAGCAGGGTGGAAAGTAATAATTTCTTCATAGCCATTTCTATTTTTTGCAAAATTAAATATAAATCCCTGTTTTCCATACAGAATTAGGGTTAATTTTGTATAAAATCGCTACAATTCGTATTTTTAAAATCGTTTTCCGGTGACGGAATGTAAAGTGTTAGCGCACACTGTTTTAGTTTTATGCAGAATATATTCGTTCCTGCTTGATATTTATCTGTTTTTGGTGTCGTTAAGGAATAAATTATTATTTGGGTTCCGTGGGGTGTCTGGTGTGCTTTTCTGCGTGGTGGCGGTTGCGGTGAGTGGCGACAGGCGTCAGTCTGCCTATCCTCTTATTTCGGCTATGACATCGTCCACGATGTAGGCGTCGCTCATGAGGTACAGGAGCGAGCGTTCGTCGTGCAGCAGTTCGCAGGTGTTGCTGTTCTGGAATATGTCGAAAGCTCTTTCCGGCGTTATGTCAAGGCGTTTTGCCAGGAGTGTGCAAATGCGCCCGATTTTCATCCAAAGCTGTGAGTCTCTAAGCATTGTGTGCCTCCTTTCTTGCCATGTCGTTGAGTGGTTCTGCCTTCACGAAGCGCATCCATTGGTCGATAAGGTGTTGTGATGTTATGCAAATCTGGTTGTTGGGCTGGTGTTCGGACAGCCGTTTGAGGGCGAACTCCATGGAAATGTCGCCGTTGATGTAGTCCTCTATTGTGGTGATGACCCTGTCGTCGGCTATGCCTCCTTCTATATAGTCGAAGTTTCGCCACGGCTTTTTCCCTTTTCTGCTGTCGATTATGAATTCGAGCCATTCATTGTCGTAGGCTGTGAATATCTTGCAGTTGGCGTGTTCTTTTATGGCATCGGTGTCAAGTTCGTAAACGTTAAGCCATTGTGGCAGCCCAATGTTTACGATTCTTGTAGCCCAGTTTGCGGCTTGCTTCTTCAGGTCGGTGATGTAGAAGCCTTTGCCGAAGTCGAGGTTGTCGCGTCCTATGTGGCATAGCGGATTCCTGACGATGCATGTTGCGCCGTGATAAACGGTTTTCATAGGCTTGTGTCTGTTTTTGGGGTGTTCTCTTTGCGCTCTGCTTCAAGCCTTTTCAGTGCGTTGAGCAGTTCGCTTACTACATATTCCTTGCTTTGTGTGTGTAGTGGGTCGAGGCGTGTGGTGAGCCCGTGCATTATTCCGCAGTCGCGCAGTCGGCGGTACATTTCCTTCCGTGTGCGTCCTTCGGCTTTTGCGGTGAGATCGACGCACATTGTCGCAAAAGCGAGTGTCTGCTGTGTTGTTACCGTATCCATGTCTTGATTCTGTTATTGTAGGGTGCGATGCTGTTCAAGATTCTTGGTAGTCAGGTTGCTGAGGAACCGCCTATCTTATGCAAAGATAGTGCAAACCGAATGCAATGAAGCTTGATTCAATTGCTGAGGTGCCGCCTATCTTATGCAAAGATAGTGCAAATCAGAGAGAAATCCAAATGAATTTGTGTGAAATCATTAGTATCTGCTAAAACTTTTAGCTATGGTTTCCGCTGACTTCCGTTTTGGCATGCCGTCCCAACTGCATTTTCCTCCGTTTGCAAACAAGGCTTCCTTGCGTCGCAAAGAAGCCTTGTTTGTGTTGTAAAGAAGCCTTGTTTGGAGTGCAAAGAAGGCTTGTTTTGAGTGTGGTGGGAAACTGTCTGATGCCCAACGGGTTACGACAACAGTCGGCGCGAGAGGTAGTGCACGGGATACCATGCCGCCGCCCAGCCTACGGCGAGTACCGTGACGAAGACGATGAGCACGTCGCTGTAATGCACGCTCACGGGGTAGGCATCGACAAGGAATGTGCCGCTGCTGTCGCCCATGGGCACTATGCCGTACATCTGTTGCAGCAGACAGAGCAGGAGTCCGAGGAGTATGCCCGCAACGGCGCCCATTGCCGTTATCATGCGGCCTTCGAGGAGGAACACCGAGGCTATCTGCCGGTCGGTGGCACCCATGTTGCGCAGTGTCGCCACGTCGTTCTTCTTCTCGATGATGAGCATCGACAGCGAGCCGATGATGTTGAAGCACGCCACCACGAGGATGAACGTGAGGAAGATGTAGGCGAGCATCTTCTCTATCTGCATTATCCGGAACGTGTCGGCCTGCTGTTCGTAGCGGTCGAGCACGCGGTATTTTTCGCCGGCGATGCGCTGCATTCGGCGTTTCACGGAGGCGATGTCGCTGCCGGGTTTTAGTCGGAGCTTCAGCGAGGTGAGCATGCCCTGCTGGTCGAAGAGGCGGCGTGCGAACTCTATGGAAGTGATGATGTGGTCGCGGTCGTACTTGGCCTGGTTCACGGCGAACACCACTCCGGGCGAGATGAGCGAGTCGGTGACGAAGCCGTCCGACGGGTCGGCGGCATCGACGAGCTGCCCTTCGCGCTTGGGTGCGAATATGTGCATGTAGCCGTACCATCGTGCTCCCGTGTCAAGGGTCTGTGCGAGGCGTATGCCGATGACTCCGTAGTAGAGGTTTGCAGCCTTCAGTGCGAACTCGCCGTCGCCGTACAGTATGTCGTTGATGCGTGTCAGCTGTGCGAAGTTGTCGTCCACGCCCATGAGTGTCACCATCTGTTGCTGTCCGCCATATACTGCCAGAGCCTGGTCCTCCACGCATTCCGTGGCGACCGACACCTCGGGCTGCCGGCGAAGCTCGGTGAGCAGCGGGTCGTCGGCAGGTGCCGACTTGCCTTTTGCGGGCGTCACCTCTATCTGGGGGTCGAAGTTTGTGAAGAGCGACGCCACGAGGTCGTGGAATCCGTTGAACACGCTCAGCACTATCACCAGTGCCATTGCGCCCACGGCTACGCCTGCCATGGAGACGGCGGAGATGAGGTTGATGGCGTTGGTGCTCTTCTTCGAGAACAGGTAGCGGCGCGCTATGAAGAAGGGGAAGTTCATTATTTCTTCAGAAGTTCGTCGATGTGCTCTATGTAGTCGAGCGAGTCGTCAATGAAAAAGCGCAGCTCCGGGATGATGCGCAGCTGGTTGCGCATGCGCGTGCCCAGTTCGTAGCGCACGGTCTTCTCGTTGGCGGTGATGTTGCGGATTATTTCCTCGCCCTTTTCCGAGGGGAATACGCTGAGGTAGGCGGTGCAGATGCTGAGGTCGGGCGACACCCGGCAGCGTGTCACGCTCACCAGTGTGCCGTGCATCTGGCGTGTCTGACTCTGGAATATGAGGCTCAACTCCTTCTGAAGGAGTCGGGCTATGCGGTTTTGTCTTGTTTCTTGCATTTTCGTTTCTTTTTATTATTGGATGTATGTCTTTTGATGTGCAAAGTTAAGCAAAATCCTTATTACTAACCCATAAAATAAACCAATGGTTGCAAAAAAAACAGAAAACATTGCACATCAAGCAGGGAAATGTATAAATTTGTGACTTAAAATCATGGCGGTGCGTAACCGTCGGAACTTGAAAACAGGAAACAAAACATAACAAAAACTTTGAAACGATGAAGAAAAACAAGAACATGGGATGGATCATTGCAGGTGCGGTGGTCGTCGTACTTTTGCTTTGGGGCGTAGGAAGCTACAACGGACTCGTGGGCATGGACGAGGAAGTGCAGAACAAATGGGCCAATGTGGAGACGCAGTATCAGCGCCGTGCCGACCTCATACCAAACCTCGTGAACACGGTCAAAGGCTATGCTGCACACGAAAAGCAGACGCTTGCCGAAGTGGTGGAGGCACGAAGCCGCGCCACACAGGTGAAGATTGACGCCGCAAACGCCACTCCCGAACAGATGGCGAAGTACCAGAAAGCACAGGGTGAAGTGTCGCAGGCTCTCGGACGACTCCTCATGGTGGCTGAGAACTATCCCGACCTGAAGGCCAACGAGAACTTCCTCGAACTGCAGTCGCAGCTCGAAGGCACCGAAAACCGCATCAATGTGGCACGTAAGGACTTCAACGATGCCGCAAAGACATATAATGCTTCCATCCGTCGCTTCCCGCGCAGCATCATCGCAAGTGTGTTCGGATTCGAGAAGAAGAACTACTTCGAAGCGGAAGCAGGTGCCGAAAAGGCTCCTGAAGTGAAGTTCTGACACACGCAGTGGCCGTTGGCGGTGTTCCAAACAGGTGATAATAATCCTCTTGACGGCAAACTTTTACACAGATTATAATGAAAAGGTTCATCCTCATAATAGTCCTCTTTGTTTCCGTTCTTGCCGCAGTCGTGGCGCAGACCGATGCGAAGGCATATACGGTGGAGACTGTCCCCAACGTGCGTCTGACCGATGTGCGCCGGTATGTGAGCGACCCCTCCGGCATACTCACGCCTCCGGCACGCGATTCTATCAATGCCGTCTGCGCCCGTATGGAGCAGCAGTCGGGTGTGGAGGCGGCTGTTGTCATGCTTCCCTCCATTGGCGATGAGGAACCGTTCGACTTTGCCCAGAGTCTGTTCCGCCATTGGGGCATAGGCAAGAAAGGCAAGGACAACGGCGTGCTCGTGCTCTTCGTGATGGACAGGCGCGTGGTGCGCTTCCACACGGGCTACGGACTGGAGGGTACTCTCACCGATGCTCTCTGCAAACGCATACAGCAACGCTATATGGTGCCGGCTTTCCGCGAAGGCAATTGGGACAAAGGTATGGTGGAAGGAGTGCGTGCCATGAGTCTTGTCTTGCAGGATGAGAAGCCTGCCGCCCACTCCTCCGGCGACGACGACACCCTCGCCCCGTTCCTCATGCTGCTGGCAATCGTTGTAGGCTCCATCATCATCATCTCTGTGGTAGGGCGCGAAAGCACCCGCTGTCCGCACTGCCGCAAGCGCGGACTGCATAAGGTGAGCAGCGAACGGCTGCGCCTCACCACAGGCAGGCGCGTTGTTCGCACCACATACCTGTGCCGTGAATGCGGCAAGACCGTAGTCCGCGACACTCCTATCGACGACGACAATAGGGGTAACGGAGCTGCCGCCGCAACAGGATTCATCCTCGGTTCGATGCTCGGCGGAGGCGGACGGAGCGGCGGTTTCGGCGGAACCTTCGGCGGCGGAAGTTCGGGCGGCGGCGGAGCAAGCTCGGGATGGTGAGGGAAAAGTAAAAGAGTAAAAAAGTAAAAGAGTAAAAAGGACGGGGGAAAATTACCTGCGACAAACTCACGGCGAAACCTAACTTCCGCCAACTCCTGTTTCGGCACATTTTCATTATTTATTTGCTCGTTTTTCAAGCACGATTTCGTTGAAATGAAAACAAGGCTTCTTTGCATTGCAAGGAAGCCTTGTTTGCGTTGTAAAGAAGCCTTGTTTACAGGCAAAAGAAGCCTTGTTTGAAAATCAAGAAGAATTTGATTTTTTAGCAGGTCGGGTGTATTGCTCGGCAACGGGGTTCGTAAAAGTCATGATTCTAAAATCATAATTCGTAACAGACTGATTCTCTTGGTGTTGTCGAGCGAGACGCTCGACCTCCTAAGTTTTACTCTTTTACTCTTTTACTTTTCCCCCGTCCTTTTTACTTTTTTACTTTTTTACCTTTTTACTTTTTAAATACAATCGTCAGTCCGTCCCTCATCGGGAGCATCACTTTCTCCACGCGGCTGTCGGCGGCTACATGGTCGTTGAAGCGGCAGATGGCGGCGGTCTGGTGGTCGTTGGAGTAGGAAGAGTCGGTGACATGGCCGTCCCAAAGCGTGTTGTCGGCAATGATGAAACCTCCGGGGCGCAGCAGGCGCATCGTCATCTCGTAGGTTTCGATGTATGTGCGCTTGTCGCCGTCGATGAAGGCCATGTCGAAGGTGACGCCCAGCCGCGGTGCTTCCACGTTGGCATCGCCGATGATGAAGCGTATCTTGTCCGCCACTGCCGACTGTTCTATCCACGGTCGGGTGAAGTCTTCCATCTCATCGTTTATCTCGAAGGTCCAGAGAAGTCCGTCGTCGTCGAGTCCTTCCGCCATGCACAGTGCGCTGTAACCGCTGAATGTTCCCACTTCGAGGATGTTCTTGGGGCGTATCATGCGTACGAGCATCTTCAGCAGACGCCCTTGCAGGTGTCCGCTTGCCATGCGTCCGTGTATGGTGTGTATGTTGGTGGCGCGGTAGAGGCGGTAGAGGTAGTCGCCCTCCGGGTCGGAGTGGGCGCGCAGATAGTCTTGAAGTTTGCTGTCCATAAGTGGTAGTGTCTTTCTTTTGCCTTTACTTTTCCTTGGTGTGCATGATGGCTTCCACGGCGAGACGGTAGCTGTCCATGCCGAAACCGCATATCACTCCCATGCACGCCGGTGCTATCATCGACCTGTGGCGAAACTCCTCCCGGCTGTGTACGTTGCTTATGTGCACCTCTATGACGGGGCTTTTCAGCGACCGTATGCAGTCGAGCAGGGCGATGCTCGTGTGTGTGTAGGCTCCGGCGTTGAGCACTATGCCGTCGCAGGAGAATCCTGTCTGCTGGAGTTTGTCGATGAGTTCGCCCTCGATGTTGCTCTGGAAATAGTCGATTTCCACCCTCGGATGCTGCCGGCGGAGCTTTTCCAGGCAGGCTTCGAAAGTGGTGCTGCCGTAGATTCCGGGTTCGCGTGTACCCAGGAGATTGAGGTTCGGGCCGTTGATAATCTGTATCTTCATATTTGAAAGGATGTTATGTCAATTGATTACAAAGGTAGTGCATTTTGTCAAATAAATGCTCTTCAAGTCGGTCTAAATCGGATTTTTGCATTAACTTTGCATAAGTTAAGCTTCACCTCAGCAATTTGAAGCAAGCTTCATTGCCTTCGGTTTGCATTAACTTTGCATAAGTTAAGCTTCACCTCAGCAATTTGAAGCAAACTTCATTGCCTTCGGTTTGCATTAACTTTGCATCCACGAAACAAATAAAAGCACATTATATATTATGGAAGAGAACAAATTCAAGCGCACAACCGTCACTGCTGCCCTGCCGTATGCCAACGGTGGAGTGCACATCGGACACCTTGCCGGAGTCTATGTACCGGCCGACATCTATGTGCGTTACCTACGCTTGAAGCATCAGGAAGTGATGTTCATCGGCGGAAGCGACGAGCATGGCGTGCCGGTCACCATCCGCGCACGCAAGGAAGGCATCACCACACAGGAAGTGGTGGACCGCTATCACAATCTCATCAAGAAGTCGTTCGAGGACTTCGGTATCTCCTTCGACATCTACAGCCGCACCACTTCGAAGATACACAACAAGTTTGCAAGCGACTTTTTCCGCACGCTCTACGACAAGGGCGAGCTTGTGGAGAAGACGGAAGAGCAGTTCTGCGACGAAGTGACGGGCGAATTTCTCACCGACCGCAACATCGTGGGCACCTGTCCGCGCTGCGGTGCCGAGGGAGCCTACGGCGACCAGTGCGAGAAATGCGGCGCAACACTCTCGCCGGAAGAACTCATCAACCCGACAAACAAGAACAATCCGGGACACGGACTCGTGAAGAAAGCCACCAAGAACTGGTATCTGCCGCTCAACAAATGGCAGGACTGGCTGAAACAATGGATTCTGGAAGACCACAAGGAGTGGCGTCCCAACGTGTATGGACAGTGCAAGTCGTGGCTCGACATGGACCTCCAGCCACGCGCGATGACACGCGACCTCGACTGGGGCATACCCGTTCCCGTGGAGGGAGCAGAGGGAAAAGTGCTCTATGTATGGTTCGATGCGCCCATAGGCTACATCTCTAACACCAAGGAACTGTGCGATGCCAAGCCCGAACAGTGGGGCACTTGGCAGAAATGGTGGCAGGATCCGTCGTCACGCCTCGTACACTTCATCGGCAAGGACAACATCGTGTTCCACTGCATCGTGTTCCCCACCATGCTCAAGGCGCACGGCGGCTACATCCTTCCCGACAACGTTCCGTCGAATGAATTCCTTAATCTTGAGAACGACAAGATTTCAACATCGCGCAACTGGGCGGTGTGGCTTCACGAATACCTTGTCGATTTCCCAGGCAAGCAGGATGTGTTGCGCTACGTTCTCACCGCCAATGCGCCGGAGACGAAGGACAACAACTTCACATGGAAGGACTTCCAGGACCGCAACAACAACGAACTCGTGGCTGTCTATGGCAACTTCGTGAACCGTGCGTTGCAGCTCACAAAGAAATACTTCAACGGAATCGTACCTGAATGCGGACAGCTGCTCGACGTGGACAATGCCGCCATCGAGGAGTTCAAGGACGTGAAGCAGAAGGTGGAAGCCCTGCTCGACGCCTTCAAGTTCCGTGATGCCCAGAAAGAGGCGATGAACCTCGCACGCATCGGCAACAAATATATCACCGACTGCGAGCCTTGGCATGTGGCAAAGACCGACATGGAGCGTGTGAAGACCATCCTCTACATCTCGCTGCAACTCGTTGCCAACCTCGAAATAGCGTTCGAGCCGTTCCTCCCGTTCAGCTCCGCCAGACTCCGCGAGATGCTCAACATCAGCGAAAGCGACTGGTCGCAGCTTGGTTCCACCGA
The DNA here is from genome assembly GCA_900553595.1 of uncultured Prevotella sp. GTDB lineage: Bacteria > Bacteroidota > Bacteroidia > Bacteroidales > Bacteroidaceae > Prevotella. Next base: position 14,967 of record USEC01000013.1, read on the forward strand.
CCTGCTCAAGCCCGGACACCAGCTCGGCACCCCGGCACTCCTCTTTGAAAAGATTGAGGATGACGCCATCAATGCACAGCTGCAGAAGCTCGAGGACACCAAGAAGGCCAACGAAGCCGCATCATACGTCGCCGCACCGGTGAAGGAGAACGTGGACTTCGACACCTTCGAGAAGATGGACATCCGCGTGGGACACATCATCGACTGCCAGAAAGTGAAGAAGAGCAAGAAGCTGCTGCAGTTCTCCATCGACGACGGTTCGGGCACTCCGCGCACCATCCTCAGCGGCATCGCCGCCTACTATGAGCCAGAACAGCTCATCGGCAAGGATGTATTGTTCGTCGCCAACTTTGCGCCTCGCAAGATGATGGGCATCGAAAGTCAGGGCATGATACTCTCTGCCGTGAACTTCGACGGCTCGCTCACGGTGACTTCCGTGCTCGGTGAGGTGAAGCCGGGCAGTCAGGTGGGATGATGCCACAGCGCCGGCAGAGGGCGCACACATTATGAAATATAAGGGAGGAAACCTTGTCAGCAAGGCGGTTTCCGCATTATAAAAATCCGGCAGGAGCATCGTGGCTCCTGCCGGATTTTCTTGTTTTATGACTTTATGTGCGGAACTGCGGCTTACTTCACTGCCACTTTCTTTCCGTTGATGATGTAGAGTCCCTTCTTCAGACCGTTTGCCGATGCGGCGGAACTTCTTACCATGCGGCCGTCGATGCTGTAAACGGCTGACTTGGCTGCGTTGTTGGCGTTGATTTCGGTGATTCCCGATGTCGGGTCTTCCTCGATGCTGATGCCTGAGATGTATATCGAGCCGTTGGCTTTCTCGCTCACTGCGTGGAAGCCTACGCTGAGAAGCATGTCTTCAGACGGTGTCACCGAGAACGTGTGTTCGGTGTCTTCCTTGGCTGTAATTTCTATTGCGTTCTCGAAAGCGGCGTTTGTCATTGCCTCTGCGGTGTTGCCTGCGCCGTACTTCACTTCGAGCTGGTTGGTGTACTTGGCATTGCTTTCACGCACGTTGAACTTCACGATGTAGCCTTTACCGCCTTTCACCTGTGCGGGCGGAGTGATGAGCCAGTCGTCGGCGGTGTTGTTGTAGCTTGCGCTGTACTGTGCCGACTTCGGGTTGTAGTTGTAGTACTGCCATGAAGCCTTGTCCTCATTGGCGTCGATAACGGTGAAGAGGTTGAAATCGGTCTCTGCTGCGAAGTTGGTAGAGTAAGGCAAACTCACATGGTCGCCCAATACTACGGCGTTGGATTTGCCGTTTACCTTCTTCTCTCCGCACACTGCCACAATCTTATAGTAGTAGGATGCCATCTCTGTGGAGCCGCCGAGGTTCTCGGTGAACTCGGTATCTGTGAGTCCGGTAGCCACTTCTACCTCATCATTGCGCAGAACATTGTAAGTCACATCGCCGATGTATCCGCCGTGCGAACCCTTGAGTTCGTCCCATGTGAGGGTGAGGTCGCCGGTCTCTTTATCGGCAGTGAGCGAGATGTTGGTAAGGGAATACGACGGAGTGTCGAGTCCGACGTATGCCGAAACGTTCTTCTTCGGGCCTGCGCCGATGCTGTTCGATGTCCATACGGTGTAGGTGTTCGATTTCTTCTCTACTCCTGTCACTTCCACCGACACCTTCTCGCCGGGTCCCTTTGTGCCTTGTGCGATGATGTCGCTGCCTGATGCCACATAGTACTCCACATCGCCTTCGAGCAGCTCGCCTGCGTATGTGATGGAAGGAGTCTTGAATGTCACCTTACCCGTGGTGGATGCGCCTTCGAATGTGGCCTTGAGGTTGGTGACGCTGGCAGGTGCTCCGTCCTCAGCGATGGGGTAAGGCACTGTGAGCGAGTATATGCGTTCGCCAGAAGGGAATGATCCTTGCAGTGTTGCGGCACCTGTTGTGAGGTCCACGGTGTAGAGTCCCGACTTGCCGTCGGCTGTTGCTGCCGCCCAGTAGAAGGTGTTGTCGCGCTGGTCTATCTCGCCGCTCTGCGCATAGACAGTGCCTTCTGTGGTCTGCAGGGTGAGGCCGGTGGGTCCCACGAGGGTCTCCGTGCCGTCGGTGGTGGATATGGAGTAGAGGTTGCCGTCGGTTGCAACGCCGTACATCACGAGGTCGGAAGTGAGTCCGATTGCTACATATTTGTGTGTGGCGGTGCCTATTGTGGTGCGCGTGAGAGCGTTGTAGTCAGCCACGCCGAACTCCATTGTGGAGAGCGATTTGTCGGTGTAGAACTCGCCATACACCTTGCCCGTCTTGCGGTCGAAGGCTGTCTCTACGGCTATGAGGTTGGCGTTCACCGACTTGTGCTTGCCCGTGGATGCCCAGGTCTCGTTGTCATCGACGGTATAGTCGAAGATGTTGGCCGACACTTGACCTTGTGCGGCGTAAGTATAGTCGGCATAGATGAATCGGAAATGTGTGTCGTAGTACACGCTTCCTGCGTTGGCGATGAATCGGCTCGATGTTGTCATGCCCACGGGTGTAGGGTCGGTGGGCGAGAAGCGGTACATGCCGTTCAGCTTGGCATTGCTTTCATTGACGATGTTTCCCCACAGCTGCATGCCGTTGGCAGCCTTCAGTACTGACATGCGCGGCTGTTCCACGCTCTGTACCGACACGTTCGCCGCGCCCGCAAGGGCAAATGCGGCGGTCATCAACAAATAGTTTTTTTTCATAACTCTTAGTTTGTAATAAGTTATTAATGATTTTTCTTAACGGTTGTAAAAGTAAGAAAATTTTCGTATTTTACGAAATAAAATGTCGCTTTTTTGCGCGTTTTCTTTGCATTTTGTCCTGTTACCGCACCCAATTGTATAATAGATGAAAATATATGCAGCCGATATGCTTCCAAAATGCGAAGCTGCGCTCTGCGTGGCGTTTTTGGCTGCTTTTCAAACAAGGCTTGTTTGCACTCAAAACAAGGCTTGTTTACAACGCAAACAAGGCTTCCTTGCAGTGCAAAGAAGGCTTGTTTGAAAATGAGGCGATAGTTCACTTTGTTTCCGTATGGCGTGCCTTGGGTGTGTACTGCCGTTCCGTGCCAAAGAAAAAGCCCGCATCCGATGGCGGATGCGGGCTTTTCAGATGGTATATGTGCCTTGGGCGTTATCTTGCTACGGTGACATTGTGCACTTCACCGCCTACCTTTACAACGTAGATGCCTGCTGCAAGGGCTGCATCCACCTTGTTCTTGCCTGTCGCGTAGAACACCTTGGCACCGCCGGCAGTGTAGATTTCCACTGTCTTGCCGGCTGCACCCGTCACGATGATGTGTCCGTTGAGTGCCTTGACTGTCGTCGTGGCGTCCACGTTGTCGATACCGGTGCAGATGGCTGTGGCCTCGTTCGACGGTCCCGACTCGCCTATTTCATAGAGCACGGTGACAACGTAGGTGTGGCTTCCGTAGGTTGCCTTGGAGTCGAGGAATGTTGTCGTGGAGGCATCTACGGTGCCGACGAGCTTGCCGTCGCGGTAGATGTTGTAGCCCTTCACGGTCATTCCGCCGGGAACGTAGGTTATGTCGTCAACCATGAACATGTACTTGTCTTCCGAGATGTGTCGTATCGCGAAGTATTTGGCACCCTCCGGGAGCGGGATGTTCACTTCTGTCCAGTCGAACGGGGCTTCTCCGGTGCCGAGCGACACGAAGTCGGAGAGCTGTGTGCCCTTGGTGGAGTAGAGGAGTTCGTAGGTTTCGGCTCCGAATGTGCTGTAGTAGCTCTTCAGCCATGCTGTGGCTGTCTGCGCCTTACCTGAGAGCAGCGGCGAGATGAGCCAGTCGTCGTTGTGCTTCTTGGCGGTGGAACTTGCGTTTACGGCGAATGAAATCATGTACTGGTTGCCTGTGTGAGGACCCCATGCCGGGTCGCCTTCGAGGTCGTAACCTATTGCAAGCGGGTTGTTCACAACGTATGCCGATGGTGCACGGAACTGCTCTACATAGTTGAGGCCGAATGTGTAGGGCTCGCCTTCGTCGCCGTCCACCATCGTCCAGTCGCCCATTTTCCTGTTTTCAAGCGGGTAGTAGGTCTCGAATCCGTCTGTCACGGACTTGTCGGTGTTGGTCATTGCCGTCCATCTTACGGTCTGCTCCTCGGCGGTGAGGTCGCTTACTACAGGATAGGTGGGCGCATAGACGAACACGCGGTGCGACTCTGTGGCGTTGTTTTTGGTGTTCTCGTCCTTGTCGTACACCACTTTGGTGCGGAGCACGATGGGTTCGCGGCTCGTGTTGCTTGCCTTGAATGTCAGGGCATAGTCCTTCTTGCTGCCTGCCGCGAGTGTTTCGCCTGCCTTTGTGTCCACCACGACGTTGTCCTGGTAGAGTTCTATGGTGTAGCCGGAGGCTTCGTTCTCGCCGATGTTCTCCACGGTCACGGTGGCGTTGTCGCTGTTTCCGGTCCTAACGCTCACAGGTATGGCGATGGATGCCTTGAGGTCGTTGGCGAGCATGTCCTCGATTACGATGTTGTCGAGCAGGATTGACGTGCCTTTCTCGCTGAATTCGAATGCGAAGAGAATCTGGTCGTAGTGGTCGTCCTTGAATTCATTCAGGTCGAACGTGCCTTTGCGGTAGCCCGTTGTGCCGGTCTCCTGCATGAAGTTGAACGACTTCACATATACGGTGTCGCATCCATTTCTTATCACCATTGCGTCGATACGGATGTCCTTGCCCGGTGTGCAGTAGTAGTAGAACGATGCTACGGGGTGGTGAGCTGCGCTCATTCTTATCTTAGGACTTGCCATGAAGCCTTCGAAACCGAGTACGTTGGGGTAGCATACGATGGCTCCTCTGTCGGAATCCTGTGTGGTGGTGTTGGTGATGCCGAGTTTGCCGATGCCCTTTGTCACCACTGTCCACGGTCCGCTCTGCTGTGATGCGTTGCTGAACGACTCATAGTAAGGCACGGTGTAGGGTGTTCCTGAGAGCAGGGGGTTGGATCTGGTGTAGCCTTCGGCACCTGCTTCGGTCTGGCTCTGCACGCCGTAGTAGATGCGTCCCTGCGTTCCTGTCTGCGGGATGCCGTCGATTTTGATTGATGTTCCCGACACGTCGCCCTTCATAAGTACGGGGTTGCCGTTCTTGATGGTGTAGATGTTGTATGTCACATCGTCCTTGGGTACGAACTGGTTGTTTATGCCTTCTGTCACGGGATCCCATGAAAGCGTCACGGTTCCGTCGAAGTTGTCGGTGAGTGTCACGTTCTTAGGCTTCTTCGGGATGTCGATTCCCACATAAAGGGTGGTTGATGCCGGCACGCCCTTGCCCGCAGCGTTGTGCGCCACCACCTCGTATGTGGTCTTGCCGTTCACTGCTTCTTCGTCGGTCACGCTGAGATGTTCGCCCGGATTGGGGTTGTTGAATGTCTTGAACACTTCTCCGTCGCGGCTCACTTCAATCTTTGTGATGGTGGTGAGCGCCTTGCCGTTGTTGAGTTTTGTGGGTGCGTCGAACGAGATGGTGGCTTCCTGCAGTCCTTCTGCGGCTGCGACAGCCTTGAGGTTGTGCACTGAATCGGGTGCTTCGTAGCACATCATTTCTGCCACGGAGACGCTATCGACGCGCATGTACTCCGAATTCGGGTCGGAAACGCAGTTGAATCCCACGCGGTATTCGCCGTCGTTATCCACGGAGAAGCGTATCTTGCGGTTGGTGCGGTTGTCGCAGTCGCCCTTATATACGCGCACTTCGTCGATGGCATGCTTCTTGAATTCGGCTGTGTCGCGGCCTGTCCAGAGGTAAACGCCGAGCTTTTCCTCCTCGTCGCCGTTGGCGAATCCCTGGAACTTGAGTTCGTATTCGTAGCCCTTGCGCATCTTCATGGGAGGTGTGATGAGCCATGCGTTCGACGGAACGTCCTTCTGGAATGCCTTGCACGATGCGAAGCCCATGCTCGGACTGCTGAGGAAATACCATATATTCGTCTCGCTTCCGCCGATCATTTCAAACTCGGCGAAGTCCTGTTTCGTTGCGATGTTGTTCACATAGGGGAGGTCGAGGGCGTCGCCGAATGCTATGATGTTCGACTGTGCCGCCTTGCTTTTGAGTCCGTTGTTCACTGCATATACCTCGTAGTAGTGCGACGACCAGATGGAGTGTGGCACGTTTTCAGAGAAAGAGCGTGTCTTCAGACCCTCTGCCACGGTCTTGCCTTCAGGGTAGCGCACCACAGTATAGGTGAATTCCGACGGGTCGGCGTAGCCTCCGTGCACTCCGCCTGCCTTCGGCGCGGTCCATGTCAGGTTGGTGAGGTTGTTGTTGTCGGTATCGACAGTGAACTGCACCGACTGCGGAAGCAGCGGCATGTCGCGTCCTATCCACTTCTTGATGTATGCCGGTTTGCCCTCGCCGTTCTTGTTGCCTACGGTCACTTCGAAAGTGTTGTAGCCTTCCGTGAGGTTTCTTACGGGCACCGTCACCTGCTCTTCAGCAGTTTCGGCGTCGCCGTCGGCAATCTCCTTGCCGTTGGCTTTCACTGTGTAGGTGAGGTCGCCTGACAGTTTCTTGCCTGCCATTGTGGTGGAAGGAGCGTCGAACTGCAATGCACCTGTCGTGTTGGCACCCTTGAATGTGAGTGTAAGGTTGCTTGCTGCTGCCGGTGCTGCTGCGTTGTGCTTGAGCGGAATGTAGAGTGCTATGGGCTCTTCGCGGTTGGGGAAGTCGGCCACGAAAGTGGCGTTTCCCGTCTTGGTGTTCACTTCGTAGAGTCCGGCGGCATCGTCGTTGGTCATTGCCGCCCAGTACATTTTGCCTGTGTTGCGGTCGAACACTGCGCTCTGCATGATGACTTTCACAGAGAGTGAGGTGTTGCCTATCTTTGTGAACCTTCCGGTCTGTGTGTCGATTTTGTTGAGATAGCCGTCGGCGGTGATGCCGTAGAGTTCGCCTTCAGCGTTGAATGCCATAGCAAGGCAGATGTTGCTGATTTCGGCGAGCTGTTCGGTCTTCTCCAGGTCGTAGTCGATTGTACCGAAGTTCCATGTTGAAGCGTTGAAGTCGTTGCCGTAGTACACGGCGTAGGTCTTGTATGTTGTCGGGTCGAATGCCGAGCATACGCTTATCATGTGTCCGTCCATGGTGCGCGGTTCGGCTACTGTTTTCCATGTGTCGAGGTCGTATTCGTAGTAATATGCCTTGAATGTGGCTTCCAGTCCGTATGACGTGTAGCGCAGGGTATTGTTTGTGAAGGATCCGCCACCGTTGGCGTAGCCCACGTTTCCTATGAAGTCTTTCGACGATGTGTCGGCTGTATTGAATCTGTACACGCCGAATGGGATATCGTCGACGGTGCTGCCTGTCCAGTCGTCGGAGCTTATGAGCAGTCCCCATATCTCTGTTCCGTCGGCAGTGGAAGCGAGCATTGCTCTCTTGGGAGCGTTCTGCGGTGCGGCGACATTGAGTCCTCCCGCCAGCTGCGGCTTTCCTCTGAGGGTGCCGACAATTCCGGGATATGCCTCTGTCGCACGTTCGTTGAGCCACGAGAGGTCACCATTGGCAATGCGCTCTGTAAGGGTTGGCTTGGGCGCAAGCATACTTTGCGCCACTGCGCAAGTTGCAGAGAGTCCCCATACGGCTGTTGCCATAACGCCGCACAGGAACTTTTTGTAATTAGTCTTTCCCATAGAATTAATGATTTTTTGTTTTTATTATGTGACCACATTTGTTTTTATTAATGTGACCACAAAAGTAAAAATAAAACAAGAGAAATGCAAATAATGATTTGCCTATTTTTAGATTTGTGTCTCAAAAAGTGCTATTTTGCATAAAAATACGCTTTAAATTCTTCACTACTATGCGTACATTATATTAATAGCATGCATTTTGTTCATTTTGCAAATATTGTGATGAAATGATGTGCAAAATGTTTGGCGGTATGTCCAATTTGATTTACCTTTGCAAAAAATAGGCTATGCCTTTGCATCTTGAAGCACTTCATAGCATAATATTTGTACTATCTTTGCAGAAGACAGTCGGCATTCCGGCAATCCGAAGCTGTCGTCATTGCATGACGGTTTACGCTTTTGGGGAATATATAACAAAAAAACATATAATTATATGAAGAAACTATGCACGTTATTGTTCTTGCTTACGGCGCTGTTCAGCACAGGCCGTGCAGGAGAAGTGAACCTTGGCTATTGTAACGGAGTCGTTAATCGTTCCGGAAACGTGGGTGCATCAGGCCGCGCATGGGTCGATGCCGCCATCGTCCTGCCCTCGTCGCTGCTGCAGCCTTACACGGGCAACAACATCACCAAGGTGCGTGTGGGTCTCGCCACTGCGCTCAATGTAGATACACTCAAGGTATGGTTGCGCTCGACGCTCGACGGAGAGAACCTTGCCGAGGGCGAAATACAGAAGTCGGCGATAGTGCGCGGCTGGAACGAGGTGCCGCTTTCCGCCGCCTACAAGGTGGCTTCTGCCGACAAACCCCTTTATGTGGGCTACTCGTTCAAGCAGCGCGGCACCATCAACGCCATCTCCTACGTTTCGGAAGCGGTGCAGGGCGCGTTCTGGGTGAAGCTCGGAAGCGGCGAGCAGTGGAAGGACATGAGTTCGCAGGGAGCACTCAGTCTTGAAGCGGTGATGACTGGCGACAACGTGTTCAGCTACGATATAGGCATATCAAACCAAGTGGCTTCCAACATAAGCAACAGCAACGACATCTCCGTTACTGCGGTGCTGAAGAACTACGGAACGGAGACTGTCAACAAAATCGACCTGCTCGTGGGCGGCAGCAACGTGGCCGACCGTGTGCCGGTGAGTCTTGACGTGAACCTGCCTTCGGGCGTTTCGGAGGAGAAGACATTCGTCGTGAAGGGTCTTCCGGCTTCCGCTACGCTCGCCAACACCATCTATATGTCGGTGGATAAGGTGAACGGCAAGCCCGATGAGAATCCCGCCAACGACAATGTGGAACTGCCTTTCGCACACGAGCGTAAGGTGCTTCTTGAGGAGTTTACATCGGAAAGCTGCCAGAACTGTCCCCGTATGGCTGCCAACGTACACTCCGTGATACATTCCGACGAGTTCCAGGGACGCGCGGTAGTGGTGGCTCACCACGACGGTTTCTCCACCGATTTCCTCTCGCTGCCGTCCGATACGGAATACACATGGTTCTACAACAAGGCGACGACCTACGCTCCTGCGCTCATGATCGACCGCTACCCGTACTTCAAGACCACCGAGAAGAAGCCCACTCCAGTGAGCAATCTCGATGCCGACGAGATAAAGGAAGCCCTCAGAGACCGCCTCGCCGTGCCCACCTACACCCGACTTTCCATCGCCGCCGAGCCTCTGGACGACGACAACCTGCATGTGAAGGTCACCGGATTCCGTGCGCGTCCGTTCTGCGACACGCCGGCACGCATCACGCTCTACCTTCTGGAGGACAGCATTGCGCCGCGTCGCCAGCAGGGTGCCACGCCGGGATTCCGCCACATGCACGTTGAGCGTGTGATAAACAGCACATGGGGTGTGGTGATAGAATGGAAGGAAGACGGCACGTTCGAGTATGAGTACAACATGAAGATTGCCGACGGATGGGACCGCAACCAGCTCTCTCTCGTGGCGGTGATAGGCGGATATGACGCCGACGACCGCACAAACTGTGTCGTGGAGAACGCCGAAGAGTTGCATCTGCGCGGCATCCTGCCGACGGGCATCAACGCCGCTTCCGTCACCGATGCGGCTGAGACATCGCGCGAAACCTACTCGCTCAGCGGTGTACGCATTGATAATGCTGCCGCACACAACGGTGTGGTAATAGTGAAGCGTCGCTTTGCCGATGGCACGGTGAAAGTGACAAAACAGGTAGTGAAATAACGGCTGCATCACCATCTTGATGGTGTTGAAATGAAAACAAGGCTTCTTTGCATTGCAAGGAAGCCTTGTTTGCGTTGTAAAGAAGCCTTGTTTACAGGCAAAAGAAGCCTTGTTTTAATGCTTCTTGTATTGAGCTGATTTTCAATGCATATCGCCGATGCGCACAATCTGTGGCGTGCGCACTGCCGGTTTCACCTCGCCGCCGATGTAGAAGCAGCCGAAACCGCGCACCCAGAGGGCTGCCGCTCCTGCACGGGCGAGTTGCGGATGGGCGATGGGCGTGGGTTGCCAGCGGTGGCGGCGTGGATTGAAGCGGCAGAGTTGGGCGTTGAAGCGATACCAGGCTACGGGCTGGTTGAGGTAGTCGCTCTGCTTCACGAGCCTGTAGCTGCCGCTGATAGCATCGAGGAATATGTCGCGGTTCACTCCGCCGGCAGCCCATATTGTGCCGTCGTGTGCCCATGCCGTGCCTCCGGTGAGCGTCAGACTGTTGCCCGAATCGTCGGTGGGGGCGGGCAGCGGTGTGCTCCTGCGTGTGTGGAGGGCGATGCATTCGCCGCCGGTGTGTACTGTGCTGTTGGCTGAATCGGCGTGGAAGCCGCCCCAGACATAGAGCCGTCTGCCCACGCATACGGCTACGGGCTGCACGCGAGGTGCTCCCGTGAGTGTGGCGAAGCGGCTCCATGCGCCTCCTTTACGACCAAGACGGAGGTGCAGTATCTCTGCCGACGGATGGCCGTCGAGGTTGCCTCCCACTACGAAGACGTCGTTGCCCCGTTGTGCCACGGCCATGTTGTCGGCGGTGTGGGGCAGCGGTGTGAGCCAGCGCACGGTGGCTTTGGTGCCGTCGGGGGTGATGTGCAGGCTCAGTACGGTGCTCATGCTGTGGATGTTGTTGTTGCCACCGATGAGTATCAGACTGTCGCCCGATGCCGCCGTACCGCCGTATGCCGCCTCTTCGGGCAGTTCGCCCACACGCTGCCAGTGCAGGGTGTCGGTGCCTACGCGTGCCGCATAGATGCCGCGGTAATAGCGTTTATTGCCCGGTTCGGGGAAGTTGCAGCCTCCTGCCATTATTATCCACGGCCCTATGCGCCCTGCGTAGCATGCCGACACGCCGAGACTGTAGCCCTCTTCGGTGTCGGGGAATCCGCTTACAGGCTCTATGTCCTGTGCCGTGCAGCGTGTGGCGGCGGCGAGGAGCAGTGCGGTTATGGTGAGGATGAGGCGTGTGATGTGTGTCATTCGTTGTGGAATTGTGGTTCGTAAAGGTCGTCTATGGTCTCCACACGGGCGAAGTCGGCGAGGAATTCCACATATTTCTCCACCACTGCGGCGGCGAAACGTGCTCCCTTTTCGGCTGTTGCCTTTGCCGGCGAGCCTATGCCCGTGTCGCGGCTCACCTTTGCCCAGTTGCGTGGAATCCACACCTTGCCCTCGCTCAGAGCCTTTATTCCGAAGCCGCGGCTGTCGCCCTGTCCTGCTTCGCTGAGGTTTACGAGTTCGGGATGGTAGTGCATCATCACCGAAGTCTCAAGTTCATCGGCGTGGTCGCCGACATGGGAGAAGAATGGGTGTGCGTCGGTCATCTTGAACCATTCGCTTGTCGCGATGATGAAGTCGGGGTATTCCAGTGTGAGGTCGCGCATCATGTTCTTGAAGTTGTTGCCTCCGTGACCGTTGATGATGAGCATACGGTGCTGTCCCTGACGGTAGAGCGACGCCACGATGTCGCGCAGAATGGAGCGTTGCGTGTCGTAGGAGTAGTGCACGCAGAAGCTGAGTTCGCGCTGTCCGGGGTTCTGTGCGCCTGCGAAAACGGGCGGCATCACCATCGCCCACATGCCGTGTGCGTCGTGAAGGCGTTCGGCTGCCTCCACGGCTATGTCGTGCGAGAGAATGCAGTCGGTCATGTATGGCAAGTGCTGGTTGTGCGGTTCGGTCGCGCCCCAGGGCAGTATTGTCACGGCGTAATGGTTCTTGCGTGCCGTGCCGTAGTTGGATACGGATAAGTCGAAGAGTTTGTTCATAGTGTGAGAGTGAAAGAATGTGACATCGGAGGTGTGATAACGAAAGAGTGAAAAAGCAGGAATGGCGGGCGGCGGGAGGCTGATGCTTTTTCATCCGTAGCCTTGCCGACGCTTCCTTCTTGCTTTTCCACTCTTTTATATTTCTACTTTTCCAGTATTTCCTTGCAGAGCATGTAGCCCTTTATCATCATGCGCGGGATGTGGAACGGTCCCTTGTAGAGGTTGCCTTTGGCTGGTTGCGCCACCGTTCCGTCGCGGTGCAGATAGCCGTACCATTCGCCTTTGTCGGCATCGGGGAAGTGGGCGTAGGTCCATTCGCTGATGCGTTCGTGGCGGTAGAGGTACTTCTCGTCGCCGGTGGCGAGGTAGGCGTAGAGCGATGCTATGATGGTTTCGCACTGAGGCCACCAGAATTTCATGTCCTGCGAGTAGTCCTGCGGCGGCAGGTTGCGGCAGTCGCGGAAGTTGATGATGCCTCCGTACTGCTTGTCCCAGCCCCAGTCCCATGACCAGTCGAATATTTCGAGGGCCATGTCGAGCATTTCCTTGTCCCAATTACGGAGTTTGGCTTCCTCCATTATGAACCACGATGTCTCGATGCAGTGGCCGGGATTGATGGTGCGTGTGAGGTTGGTGTCGATGAATTCGCCGTTCATGCCTACGGTTTCGAGCAGGCACTTGAATTCGGGATGTATGAAATACTTCTTCAGTCGTGCTATCGAATCGTCGATCTGCTGCGTGAGTTTCGGGTCGTCGATCACCTTGCGGAGGCACGAACCCACGTTGATGAGAATCATTATGATGCTGTGGCTCTGCAGCTGCACGCTCTCTTCGAACTTCGGCGCGAGGTAGCCCGGTGTGGAGAGGAAGCGTTGTGTGTCGTCGAACACCTTCAATGCACGCTCCGCCCAATGCCTGTCGCCTGTGGCAAGCGAGTATTCTGCCATCGCGATGGCGGCGAAAGTCTCCGAGAATACATAGCGTCTTTGGCGCAGCGGACGCCCCTCGGCGGTGACGGAGAAGTACATGTGGCCGTCGTTGTCGAAGCAGTGTGCCTCGATAAAGTCGAGAGTCAGGCGTGCGGCTTCAAGCCATTCGGGTCGTTTCTCCACATTGTTGTAGGCAAACGAGCAGATGAATGCGAAGCGACCTTGAAACCATACCGACTTGGTAGGGTCCATCAGGCTTCCGTCGCGGTCGAGACAGGTATATACTCCGCCGTTCTTTCTGTCGAGACCATGCTCGAGCCAGAACGGCATTATGTTTTCGGTGAGGTCGGATCTGTATTTCTCCGCCCACGTTTCAATGTATTTTCTTACGTCCATTATTTTCTGTTGTGGATGTTTTTAACGTTGATAATCAGAACACGTTGGCTCTCCGGAAGAAGTCAATCTCTTCGAGTTCGCGCTTCATCTGTGCCTCTTCTTCGTCGGTGAGGTTGCGGAATGGTATGCGGTTTGGTCCGAGGTCGAAGCCGAGGAGCTTCATTATGCGCTTTCCTCCTACGATGTTGCCGCGGAAACGGCATATCACATTGATTACTTCCTGTGAGAAGTTCTGCTTCTCGCGTGCCGTCTCTATGTCGCCGCGGTTCCATGCTTCGATGATGCCGGTGAGTTCACGACCGTTGTAATTTGTGGTGCCTCCGATGCCACCCTGTGCTCCTCCCTGTGCGAGCGATGGCAGAATGGTCTCGTCCTGACCGTGGAGCATGTCGTATTTGCCGTTGGCATAGAGTCGGCACTGGTTGTATTCGTAGAGCGATTCGTAGGTGTATTTTATTCCGGCGAAGTTGGGAATGCGTCCATCCACGGCTTTCAGCAGGTCGAGCATGGGGAGAAAAGCACCGTTGAAAGCCGGGATGTGGTAGTAATAGAATGGCAGCTGGGGTGCTGCGGCGGCTATTGTCTCGCAGTATTTCACCAGTTCTTCGATGCGGCCAATCTTTGGGAACGGTGGGGCCATTGCTCCGATGCCCCATGCGCCTATTTTCTGTGCGTGTTCGGCGAGGCGTGCGCTCTCGCGGAGGCAGCAGCTTCCGACGTGCACAATCACCTTGAATCCTTCCGGGGCAACGCTTACCCATCGCTCGGCGAGCTGCATACGCTCTTCGGTGGTGAGCATATAGCCTTCGCCGGATGAGCCGTTGATGAACACACCCTTTAATCCATTCTTCTGAAGCATGTGTGCGTATGCTTCTATTGGCTCCAGATTCACGTCGCCGTTGGCATGGAACGGGGTGAAAGGAGCGTCGATAAGTCCTGTTATCTTTTCCATATTGTTGTGATGATGTTATGATTTTTCTTTTGTCTTGGTGTGGTGTCGGTGCGTCATTCCACATTGTCTGCCTTTGGCCTGAGGCACGAAAGCTGTAGTATAAGTGCTGCGAGCACTACGCTACCGAGCACTGCGAAGGCCGTGCCGAGGTTGCCTCCGTCGGTGAATCGTCCGAGTATGTGTGTCACGGCGGCACCTGCGAAGACTCCCACCATGTTCATTATGCCGTAGGCAGTGGCTCTGTATTTGGCTGAGATGATTTGACATAGGATGGGCATGTTGTTGGCGTCGAACATTCCGTAGCCTACGCCGAAGAGCACACCTGCACCCACTACGGCGACGATGCTGTGTCCTACGCCGAGCAGAACGAGTGCCGGGACGGTCATTCCGAGTCCTATTGCGCTGGTGTAGATGCGTCCGCGGATGTTGCGCATCACCCATTTGTCGGAGAGCACTCCTCCTGCTATCACTCCTATGAACGACGATGCGGCGATGGTGATGGTCGATATCGGTCCGGCTTCAGCCATCGGTATGCCGAGGTTTTCGGCGAAGAGTGTGGGCAGCCAGTTCTTCGTGGCCCATCCTGGCAGGCTCGGTGCTGCGAAATAGAAGAGTATCACCCAGAATGCCCATGTGGAGAACACCACGCTGAGTCCGCTCCATAGATTCTCTTTCTTGCCTTTTGTGGCTTCTGTCGGTGCCTTTTCTGTGTTTGCGGAGGGTGCTTTCGGACGGTCGTGAAGCAGCATTGCGAGGATAACGGAGTAGGCTATGCCGATGATTCCGAACCATTGGAATGTGGCGTTCCATGAGAATGTGGCTGCGATGGTGGCTCCGAATCCTCCTACTGCCTGCCCTACGTAGAGTCCGGTCATGTGTATTCCGATGGCGAGCGAGCGCGACTTGCCCTCGTGCCAGTCGGCTATGAGCGACAGGGCCGACGGTATGTAGAGTGCTTCGCTTATGCCCATGACGGCGCGGAGTATGTAGAGTTCCTGGAAATTGGAGGCGTATCCCATGAGCCATGTCACTCCCGACCACACGAAGAGGCTTCCTATTACGAGTCGTCTGCGGCTTATGCGGTCGGCCACGATGCCGGCGAACGGGCTTACCAAGCCGTATATCCAGAGGAATACAGCCATGAGTGCGCCGAAGGCTTCGGCACGGTTGAGTTCGGCAATGTCGGCCTTCATCGCCTCCTGCATGGTTGAAAGCATCTGGCGGTCCATGTAGTTGAGCAGTGCTACAATCCAGAGCAGTGCCACAACGAGCCAGGGATAGAATCGTTTGTTTCTCATCAGATTTGGTTTTTTAGTCGCTAATTGGTTATTGGTAGAAATTCTTTTTCGTCGTACAAAGGTAAGCATTATTTGCAAAAGAAGGCGTTTCCGAGGGCGTAAAAACGGAAAAGTGTAGTTTTTAACCCTCGAAAATTGCGGAAAAGTGTAGTTTTTGTATGCCGAAATTACAGGAAAAGTGTATTTTTCAGCTCCTCATAATTGCGGAAAAGTGTATTCCGTAGGGTTGAAGGAAATAGGGAAACATATTGAAAATCAAGTAGGAAACAGGCTTTTCATGCATACCTGCCACGCGAACTTCATCTTACCCATTATGCAAACAAGGCTTCTTTGTGTTGTAAAGAAGCCTTGTTTGCGTTGTAAAGAAGCCTTGTTTGCAGACAAAAGAAGCCTTGTTTTCAGTGCGACTGCAAGTGCTTGTAAATCAATGCTTATTTCATCTTGCCACGAATGAAGTCGATGCACTCGTCGAGAATGGCTACATGAGCCACGCGCATGACGGCATAATAGGCTGTGGCGGCGATTGCTATGCGCGAAAGCAACAGTATCCAGAGGTTTTGTATGGACTGCGTGGCAAAGTAAGTGAGGCTCATCACGGCGACAGCGGCGATGGCGAAAGGCAGCACATCGCGTGCGAACATGAGGTAGCCGTAACCCGTGAGCCGGCGAACAAAGTAGAGCCACACGAAAAGCCACGACACATTGATGACGACAAAAGCCACCACCATGACATGAATGCCCCACGGCCAGATGACGAGCATCATCAGGGTCAGCAGCAGTCCGAGCGAGAACGTACACCACAGGAGTATGTCGCTGCGGCCTTTGCTCACCACCATGTTGTTGAACAGTGCGCAGAGCGGCATCACGGCACCGCTTATACAGAGCAGTTGCAGAAGCGAAGCCGACGCCAGCCACTTCTCGGTGAGGGCTATCACGATGAACTCCCGCGACACAAGGGCGAAACCGAAGAGCAGCGGAAAGGTGACGAACGACGTGAAACGCACCATTTTGCGGAACACGCGGAGCTGGCGGTCGGCATCGTCGTCGAGTCCCACGAGCACGGGTTGAGCCACTTGCAGTATCATGCTTTGCACGAGCGAGTAGCTCTTCATGTTCCATTGGTAAGCCTGATTGAAGTTGCCCGTGTCGTGCGGAGAGAAGTAATGCCCCAGAAGGATGTTGAGCACGTTGTTGTTCACATGGTTTACGATGGTGGTGGCAAGCACTTTGCACGAGAAGCGGAACATGCGGCGCACGGGAGCGAACGTGATTCCATGCAGAGTGGGACGCCACGGCGAATAATGCCACTGTATTCCGATGTTCACCGCCACATAGATAAGGTTCTGTGTGGCAAGTGCCCAATAGGCAAATCCGGCGAACGCCATCGTCACGCCCACCATGTTCGACACCAACACAGCCACCGCCGCAGCCGTAGCCTGCTGCCGTGCCTTCAGATTCTTGAAGAGATAGGCCGACTGCGCAGTGCCGAGCGACGCTATTATGATTACCAGAAAGGAGTAACGGCATAGCGGCACCACACGTTCCGTGTGGTAATACTCGCCTATCAGGGGCGCGGCGAAGAAGAGAATGAGGTAGAGCGTGGTGGCCATGAGGATGTTGAACCAGAACACCGAGTTGTAGTCTTCCGCCGTAGGATTATGCAAATTGGTCAGAGCCGTGCGGAATCCGCTGTCCTGCAACGCCGTCGCCACAAGCGAGAAGATGCTTATCATCGCCATCATGCCGTAGTCGTCGGGACACAAAAGCCGTCCCAACACAATGCCGAACGCCAATCCTATCACCTGCTGCAAGCCGCTGTTGAGTCCTCCCCAAAGCAGTCCGCGTGCCGTCTTTTGCTTTAATGTTTCCATAAATAGTCTTATTCGCTTTGCAAATGTAGTACAAAAAACGCAACAACACACCCTCATGCAGCACATTTTCTGCTTTTACGCCGACAGGTTCAAGGAAAAATAGTAACTTTGCAGACAATTCCCCACATTATTAATAAAAAAGAATAAAATCAGAATAAATATGACAATAGAACAGCAAATCGTAAGCACCGCACTCCAGGCCGTAAAGGAACTCTACGGACAGGAAGTGCCGGAGAAGATGGTGCAACTGCAGAAGACGAAGCGGGAATTTGAAGGAAACCTCACACTCGTGGTGTTCCCGTTCCTCAAGATGTCGCACAAGAAACCCGAAGAAACGGCGCAGGAACTCGGCGAATACATCTGCCGCAACTGCAGTGCCATCGCTTCGTTCAACGTGGTGAAGGGTTTCCTCAACCTCGTCATAGCCCCTGAAGCATGGCTCGCACTGCTCAACGACATCGATGCCGACCCGAAATACGGCGAAAAGCCGGTCACCGAAGCATCGCCACTCGTCATGATTGAATACTCATCGCCCAATACCAACAAGCCGCTCCACCTCGGACATGTGCGCAACAACCTTTTGGGATGGTCGCTGGCACAGATTATGGAAGCCAACGGCAACCGTGTGGTGAAGACGAATATCGTGAACGACCGAGGCATACACATCTGCAAGTCGATGCTCGCATGGCTGAAATTCGGTAACGGCGAAACACCCGAAACAAGCGGGAAGAAAGGCGACCACCTCATAGGCGACTACTATGTGGCGTTCGACAAACACTACCGCGAGGAGGTGGCACAGCTCAAAGCGCAGTACACCGCAGAGGGAATGAGCGACGAAGAAGCCGAGAAAAAAGCCAAGGAAGAGTCGCCCCTCATCAAGGAAGCACACGAAATGCTCGTGAAATGGGAGCAGGGCGACCCCGAAGTACGCGCCCTCTGGAAGAAGATGAACGACTGGGTGTATGCCGGATTCGACGAAACATACAAGGCACTCGGCGTAGGTTTCGACAAAATCTATTACGAGTCGAACACATATCTCGTAGGAAAGAAGAAGGTAGAGGAAGGACTTGAGAAGGGACTCTTCTTCAGAAAAGACGACAACTCAGTCTGGGCCGACCTCACAGACGAAGGTCTCGACCAGAAACTGCTGCTCCGTTCCGACGGAACCAGTGTTTACATGACCCAGGATATAGGCACCGCCGAGATGCGTTTCGCCGATTTCCCCATCGACAAGATGATATATGTCGTGGGCAACGAGCAGAACTACCACTTCCAAGTGCTCTCCATCCTGCTCGACCGGCTTGGTTTCAAGTGGGGAAAGGAACTTGTTCACTTCTCATACGGAATGGTAGAGCTGCCCAACGGCAAGATGAAGAGCCGCGAGGGAACCGTCGTTGATGCCGACGACTTGATTGCTGCAATGATAGCCGACGCACGACAGACAAGCGAAGAACTCGGCAAATTCAGCGACATGAGCGAGGAAGAGCGTGCGGAGATAGCACGCATCGTGGGCTTGGGAGCATTGAAATACTTCATCCTCAAGGTTGATGCACGCAAGAACATGCTCTTCAACCCCGAGGAATCAATCGACTTCAACGGCAACACAGGCCCATTCATACAGTACACCTACGCCCGCATACGCTCCATTCTGCGCAAGGCCGAGGCTGAAGGCACGGTGATTCCCGCACAGCTCGCCACCACAATGCCGCTCAACGAAAAGGAGATAGAACTCATACAGAAGATGAACGAGTTCGGAGCCGCAGTGGAACAGGCGGGCAAGGACTACTCGCCCAGCGGCATAGCAAACTACTGCTACGAGCTGACGAAGGCGTTCAACCAGTTCTATCACGACTACTCCATCCTCGGAGCAGCCTCTGCCGACGAGAAAGTCGTGCGTCTCGTGCTCGCCAGAAATGTTGCCAAGACTCTCCGCAACGGTATGGCTCTGCTCGGAATCGAGGTGCCGGAAAGAATGTAATGTCAATTCATAATTCATAATTCATAATTCATAATTTTGGCGATTGCGGTCATAATCCGCTGCGGAAATTTCTCCGTCAGACTTGCGCCGCATACCGTTAGTTATGGATTATGGATTTTGAATGATGGATAACAAAAGCCCTTTGCCAAATGAAGAGCCGTGAAGAGAATGTAGTTCTTTGCAAGAGCTACGCCTTTAGTCTGCGTTGCGTGAAGCTGTACAAGTTCCTGTGCAGTCGGGACGGCAACTATATAATAGGCAAACAGCTTCTCCGCAGCGGAACAAGCATAGGTGCGAACGTGAAGGAAGGAGTCAGAGCGCAGACGCGTCCCGACTTTCTTGCAAAGCTCTGCATAGCATTGAAGGAAGCCAGCGAGACGGAGTATTGGATAGAACTCCTGCGTGACGCCGGCTATATCTCGGAGGAACAATCTGAAAGTATGCTTGAGGACTGTGTCGAGTTGATAAGAATTCTCACGGCAATAGTCAAGACGCTGAAGTCTGTTTGAGGCAGGCATACCTTTCATTATGAATTATGAATTATGAATTATGAATTTCCGTCCTGCGTCAAGCAGGATGCCTGGGCTGTCGATGCAGCTTGCAGCGGCAATCCGGGGCCGATGGAGTATCAGGCCATCGACCTTGCCACCGGTGCGCAGGTGTTCCACTTCGGACCCGTACACGGGACCAACAACATAGGCGAATTCCTTGCCATCGTGCACGCGCTGGCACTGCTCGACAGGCAGGGCGTGACGGGAAAGACCATTTACAGCGACTCGCACAACGCCATTCTGTGGGTGCAGAAGAAGCAGTGCAAGACCAAACTCCTGCGCACTCCACAGACCGAACGCCTCTATCAGGTGATTGCCCGTGCCGAAGCCTGGCTGCGGACGCACGAGATAAAGAACCCCGTGGTGAAGTGGGAGACGCGTCAGTGGGGCGAGGTGCCCGCCGACTTCGGACGCAAGGGATAGCGTAACGTGCCGTCGCGGACGGTCGCCGTCGCAATGCCGGATGCTGTTTTTCGCATTTTTTCAATCAAAAAGGAATAAAAGGTAGGCAAAAACTTCTATTTTGAAGATTTTTGCCTACCTTTGCATTCAAATTGATTTGTTTCCGCACGAATTGATGAAAGAATAATATAAAAGTTTCCTTATTCAGGGTAAAAAGACAAAAGATTATGATTATTTCCACATTAAAGCAAACGCTTGCGGCCGTCGTCGTAATGGCTTCGCCGCTTGTTTCCGGCATGATGAATGCCCAGACCTTGCAGAAAACGCTTCACATCTACGACAAGGTGACTTTCTACGACCAGTATCTCGTGAAGAGTCTGCCCGATGAGGCGAAGAATCTTAACGACGGAATACTGCGCCACACCACGTCGAGCTACTCCCGTAAGCTCACGGCCGACGACCTTGCGCTGATGGGCGACAAGCTCACCATGAAGCTGCGCGTGTATGCCTGCTGCGACAACTACGACCGTCTGGGCAACGTGAACTTCGCCTTCGTGCCGAAGGGAAGTGCCAGCTACGAGTACGACAAGGTGAAGCGCATCGAGATAGGACGCTTCATCACGCCGTTCATGGACAAGAACCTCACGCCGAAATCGGTGACCTACAAGTACACTCTCGACTATCTTTCCAACATTCTGCGCGACAGCCGCCTGCTCTCCAAGTACGACATCTGGGTGGAGTACGAGCTCTTCGGCGTGCCTTACGCTGCCAATTCGCAGATTTCGGGATGTGCGGGGCGCAACGATGTGTTCCAGGCTTCGCTCGATTTCGTCACTTCACAGCCGGCAGCCGCGCCCGTTACCAACAATGTCGTGGTGCCGATAACGATGAAGAACCCCGAATATCACGGCAACGACCTCAACAACTACAACGCCAACGCCACCGACACCATAGGCAAGACCACACGCACCTACACCTTCACCGTGCCTGAGAATGTGACCGACGCGCAGCTCGTCATCGTCACTTCAAACCACGGTGCGGGCGGCTACCAGACTTCCGACGGTGTCATACACTATGGCGAGGAGTACTGCCGCCGCATGCACTTCATCTATTACGACGACGACCTCGCGCTCACCTACAAGCCCGGTCGCACGAGCTGCGAGAAGTTCCGCGTATATAACACGCAGCCCAACGGCATATACGGCACCTCGCAGAAGACCGACACGGAATGGCAGTCGTTCAGCAACTGGTGTCCGGGCGATGTCATCGACAACCGCATCATAAAGCTGGGCAATGTGAAGGCCGGCACACACAAGGTGCGCATCTCGGTGCCCGACGCTGAGTTCCTCGGCAACGAAGCCGGACAGCACGACGGCAACATTCCCGTCTCCATCTTCTTCCAGGGTCTTTCCGACGGCTCTCTGCCATCGAGTGTGAACAACGTGATGCTCAATCCCGATGTGAAGGACGCCGTGAAGATGACCGTAAGCGGCGGAACGCTCACGCTGGACAGCGAGGAAAAGATAATGGGCGTGGAACTTTACAGCGGCGACGCCCGCTTGCTCAAACGCCAGTACGACGGCAGCAGCATCGACATCAGCTCTTACGGAAAGGGCCTTTATGTGGTGTGTGTCGAACTGGAAAGCGGTGTCATCGTGAGCCGCAAACTCATGTTCTGACGGTATGCCTGCCTGACGGAAAAAACAGGCAAGCACACCCCGTTTCAAAAGAAGCCTTGTTTGCGTCGCAAACAAGGCTTCTTTGCATGTCAAACAAGGCTTGTTTATGATGCAAACAAGGCTTGTTTTTATTTCTCGTAAAAACGTATCGTGTTGCCGTCGTAGTGTTTCTCTTCTTTCAGTCTCGTATCTCCCGGCAGCTCAGGGGCTTTCGTGCCCGACGCAACGGTTTGTGGCGAAGTCTCCACGCGTATTGCGTCCCAGCAGCCGGAGTCGATAAACGCCTGCAATGTGCGTGCGCCTCCCTCCACGAGCAGACTCTGGCAGTGCCGTTCGCGCAGCCATTCCATGAGCTGCGGAATCACGGGACGGTCGAAGTCGATGCCCTTCAGCTCCGGGTTGTCCCTGCTGATGACGATGCGCAGGGGCTGCTTCCCGCACCAGTGGCGCACGTCGAGGCGCGGATGCTCGCGCTCGTCGGTGGTGCGTCCCACGGCTATGGCGTCGCATTCGGAGCGCAGACGGTGCATGAGCATCGTGGTGAACGGTGTGGAGATGGCGAGCGCACGGCCGCCGTCGTCGATGAATCCGTTGGCCGTCTGCGCCCATTTCAGTATGATGTATGGGCGGTTCAGCGTGTTGCAGGTGAAGAAACGGCGGTTCAGCTCCTCACATTCCTCGCGCAGCACACCCACCGTCACCTCTATTCCGGCTTCGCGCAGTTTTTCTATGCCGCGTCCCTGCACCTTGGCGAAGGGGTCGATGCAGCCCACGACGGCACGCCTTACACCTTTCTTTATAATAAGGTCGGCACAGGGAGGGGTCTTGCCGTAGTGCGAACACGGTTCGAGGCTCACATAGATGGTGGCTTCGCGGAGCAGCTGTTCGTCGTCGCGTCGCACCGAGGCGAAGGCATTCACCTCGGCATGTCCCTCGCCGCAACGCACATGGTAGCCCTCGCCTATGATGCGCCCCTGCGCCACTATCACCGCACCCACCATGGGGTTGGGCCGGGCGTTGGCCATGCCGCAGCGCGCAAGTTGCAGGCAGCGGCGCATGTACATGATGTCGATGGATTCTTGGGTCATTGTTTTTTTATTTGCAAAATTACGCATAATCAGAAAAAAATGCTTAACTTAGCGCATTGAATTACATACAGCTTATCAAATTTAAGACTAAAAACTATGAAAACAACCATTCTTTCGGCAGCCCTCGCATTGCTGGCTGCCATCCCGGTACAGGCCCGTAATGACGGAAAGACGAGCGGCAACCCAATCTTCAAGGGCTGGTATGCCGACCCTGAGGGCGCAGTGCTCGACGGACAGTACTGGGTGTTCCCCACCTATTCGGCCGACTTCGACGACCAGACTTTCATGGATGCCTTCTCATCGCCCGACCTCGTGACCTGGACTAAGCACCCCCGTGTGCTCGACAAAAAGGACGTGTCGTGGGCGCGCAGGGCCATGTGGGCACCCGCAGTGATGCATGCCAACGGCAAGTACTACCTCTTCTTCAGTGCCAACGACGTGCATGAAGGCGAGGTGGGAGGCATAGGCGTGGCGACGGCAAGCCGTCCCGAAGGTCCCTACAAGGACGCTCTGGGCAAGCCTCTCATCAACGAAATAGTGAATGGAGCGCAGCCTATCGACCAGTTCGTGTTCCGCGACGACGACGGACAGTACTACATGTACTACGGCGGATGGGGACACTGCAACGTGGCGAAGATGTCGCCCGACCTGATGAGCATCGTACCCTTTGCCGACGGCAGCAAGTTCCGTGAGGTGACACCTGAGAACTATGTCGAAGGCCCGTTCATGCTCAAGCGCAAGGGCAAGTACTATTTCATGTGGAGCGAAGGCGGATGGGGCGGCCCCGACTATTGCGTGGCTTACGCCATAGCCGATTCGCCCTTCGGACCGTTCCGCCGTGTGGGCAAGATATTGCAGCAGGACCCGGCGGTGGCGACGGGTGCGGGGCATCATTCGGTGATACAGGTGCCGGGAAAGGATGAGTACTACATCGTCTATCACCGCCGTCCGCTCACTGAAACGGGGCGCGACTGCCGCGAGACATGCATCGACCGACTCTATTTCGACAAGCAGGGCAACATCGTTCCCGTGAAGATGACTTTCGAAGGAGTGAAGAAGGTGAAGACACCGAAGACGAATAAAAAATGAAGCTAATGGAAGTTGGGCTTCGCTCAGAACTGTCGGAGGTTGCCGGACATAAGCAGGATGAACTGCTGTCCGGCAACCTCCGATGGCTTTTGTACGGGGTGTGCAACTTCCATTGACTTCTGGAAATATCGCATCAATATATGAACGAGCTTCCTCCCAGGAACTCCCTGAGCAGCGAAGTGGGCGGCAGCGTGTCGTAGGACAGTGCCGAGAAGTAGCCGAGGAACTTGCGCAGACGATAGGCCTCGGCGTACTCTTCGCAGTTTTCAGGCACCTGGTCGAGCACAGGCTCGGCTTGGGTCTTTATCACGGCAAGCTCGTAAATCATCGCGGAATTGAACATTACGTCGGCATTCTCCTGATAGGGGAATATCCATTTGTTCTCGCCGGCACGCACGCTCGGCCATCGCCGTATGGTGTCCTGTGCCGAACAGCCGCGGTATTTGTAGTCGCGTATGATGCGGCGGAGCAGTCGGTTGTCGGTGGTGGGGATGTAGTTGTGCGTGTCAAGGAGTATGGTGGTGAGCGCGGAAGCATATACACGGAACTTCTGTTCCTCCGGAATCTGCGCCGTCAGTTCGGGATTGAGCGCGTGAATGCCCTCCACCACGAGCACATCGTTGGGTGCCATGCGCAGGCGCGTGCCGCTTTTCTCGCTCCTTCCCGTCTGGAAATTGTAGCGGGGAAGTTCCACTTCCTCGCCGGCGAAGAGCTGTTCGAGCTGCCGGTTGAGCAGTGGCAGGTTGAGGGCATAAAGACTTTCGTAGTCGTAGTCGCCCTTCTCGTCGAGCGGAGTGAGGTGACGGTCCACGAAATAGTCGTCCAACGAGATGGGGACGGGTCTTATCCCGTTGGTGAGCAGCTGCACACTGAGTCGCTTGCAAGTGGTGGTCTTGCCCGACGACGACGGTCCTGCGATGAGCACCATCTTCACTTCGGGCCGCAGGGCGATGTCTTCGGCTATGTGTGCTATCTTCTTTTCCTGCAAGGCCTCCGCTACATTTATTATATCGTTGGCGTGTCCCTGCTTCACCGCTTCGTTGAATACGCCCACAGTACTTATTCCGAGGAGTTTCTGCCAGCGGTGATGCTCGCGGAAAATGTCGAACATCTTGTCCTGGCGGATGAGCGGTCCGACGGTAGTGGGGTCGGTCTGCGACGGCGCGCGCAGCAGAAGGCTGTCGTAATAAGGCTCAAGGGCGTAGAGGGTGAGCTGTGAAGTGTTGGTGAGCATGGCTCCGTAGAAGTAGTCGGCATAGCCTCCGAGCTCGTAGTAAGTGGTGTACAGGCGTCCGGCGGTGCGCAGCAGCTGCACTTTGGAGTGGCATCCCATGCTCTCGAAGAGCTTTATGGCCTCCTCTGTGGGCACCTCGTGGCGGCGGATTGGCATCGCCTGTGCAATGATCTCGTCCATACGGCGTCGCAGTGCGTCGGCGTCCTGCGTCGTTACGGGGCGTCCTATGTGCAGGTCGCAGTAGTAGCCGTTGCTCACGGGGATGTCTATCACCACGCTTCCCGTGGGATAAAGGTCGTGTACGGCCTTGCAGAGCACGAAGAAGAGCGTGCGTGTGTAGGCCCGCAGACCCGACGATGAGCGCAAATCGAGGTATTCCACATCTTTATTATTATACACTCTGTAGTGCAGACCTTCTGCCTTGTTGTTCACTTTTGCGCTTACCGGCGGGAAGGGCATATTGAGATTCAAAGTGGAAAAAATATCAGAAAGTGTGCTGCCTGTTGCTACATTTTGGATTTTTTTATTATTTTTGCAACGGATTTGTATTGTCTGTTTCATTAATGTTATAGTTTAATTGATTCAGAAGTAGGGGACAGACCGTCTGTCTTATGCAAAGATACACCGTTTTTCGACACAAGCAGCAATACCGCAAACAAATTAAATAAAAATATGTCGATTTGGATTTTTTTTAAGATTATCGGCTCATTGGCACTTCTTATCTACGGTATGAAGGTTATGAGCGAAGCGCTTCAGAAGATGGCTGGTTCGCAATTGCGCCACATTCTCGGAGCGATGACCACCAACCGCTTTACCGGATTGCTCACCGGTATGTTTGTAACGGCCTCAGTGCAGTCCTCGACAGCCACGACGGTGATGACCGTTTCGTTTGTCAATGCGGGCCTTCTCACCCTCGCCCAAGCCATCTCGGTAATCATGGGAGCCAATATCGGCACCACATTCACTGCTTGGATCATGACACTGGGATTCTCCTTCAACATGGCGAACATTGTGTTCCCGGTGTTTTTCTTCGCCCTTCTGCTCATCTACCGCAAAAAGCAGCGTTACATAGGCGACTTCCTCTTCGGTGTCGCGTTCATGTTCTTCGCCATTTCCACACTCGGAGCCACGGGCAAGGAAATGGATCTCAGCCACAACCAGAGCGTTATCGACTTCTTCTCTTCTTTCGATAAGGACAGTTATCTCACCATTTTCTCATTCCTCGGCATCGGAACGGTGCTCACTTTCTGCATGCAATCGTCGGCGGCACTGATGGCTATAACCATGGTGTTGTGCTCCAGCGGCGTGCTTCCCATCTATATGGGTATCGCATTGGTGCTCGGTGAGAACATAGGAACGACCATTACGTCGAACATCGCAGCCATGGGTGCCAACACGCAGGCCCGCCGTGCGGCTCTGGCACACTTTAGTTTCAACGTGTTCGGAGTGATATGGGTGCTGTTCATCTTCTATCCGTTCATCGATATGGTGTGCAACTTCGTGGGAGTCGATCCTCATGCCGACCATATCGACGTGTCGCGCCTCTCCATAGTGCTTGCCGCTTTCCACACTACATTCAATGTCTGCAACACGGCGGTGCTCATCTGGTTCATCCCGCAGATGGAGCGTCTGGTGTGCTATGTCATCAAACCGAAGGCGAAAAACGACGAGGACGACTTCCGCCTGCGCTACATCGGCGGCACAAGTATTATGAAGACGCCGGAACTCTCGGTGCTTGAGGCACAGAAAGAGATACAGTCGTTCGCCGAACGCATACAGCGCATGTTCGGAATGGTGCGCGAACTGCTCGGAGTGAAGGACGGTGCCGATTTCTCGAAACGCTTTGCAAGGATAGAGAAGTATGAGAGCATCTCGGACAACATGGAGATAGAGATTGCAAACTATCTTGATGCCGTGAGCGACGCCCATCTTTCCGACGACACCAAGGCCAAGATCCGTGCCATGCTGCGCGAGATAAGCGAGATAGAGAGTATCGGCGACTCGTGCTACAACATTGCGCGTACCATCAGCCGCAGGATGAACGGCAAGGAGGACTTCACCGAAAACCAGTATGAACACCTGCACCAGATGTTCGAACTCACCGACGACGCGCTCACGCAGATGAACGTGCTGCTGCAGGGACGCCGCGAGAACCACGACGCCAACCGCTCGTTCAACATCGAGAACGAGATAAACAACTACCGCTCGCAACTCAAGAGTCAGAACATAAACGATGTGAACGACCACAAGTACACCTACGCCATCGGTACGATGTACATGGACATCGTGTCGGAATGCGAGAAGCTCGGCGACTATGTGGTGAACGTTGTCGAGGCCCGCATGAACACCCGTCAGCGCGAGGCATAAACGCACTGATTTACAGACAGATAAAACCTGCGATAAAAACAAGGCTTCTTTGCGCTGCAAAGAAGCCTTGTTTGCGTTGTAAAGAAGTCTTGTTTGAAGTGCAAAGAAGCCTTGTTTTAAAAGTAAAAAAGTAAAAGGTGAAAAAGTAAAAAATTGAGAGGGTGAAAAGGTGAAAAGTTATGTCTTTCCATATAGCAGTGGAGCAAGAGATAGGAGGTCGAGCGTCTCGCTCGACAACACCACCCGGACAATTCATAATTGCTTCGTGTTGTCGAGCGAGACGCTCGACCTCCTAAGTTTACCCGAAGTCCCTAAAAAAAAATCAGAGGAGCCAAAGTCGTTGAAACCCAACCCACAATCTGCCTGAAACATGACTGTAAATGGTAATGGCTTTAACTTCTTTAACTCCTCTAACTTCTTTAAATTCTTAGAAAATCCGAATCTTTAAATCTTCCCGCCATAGCACAGGTCGCCGGCATCGCCGAATCCCGGCACGATGTATTTGTGCTCGTTCAGACCCGGGTCGATGGCTGCGCACCATATAGTGGTGTCCTCAGGGAAAGTCTTTCTGATGTGCTCTATGCCCTCCGGCGAGGCTATCACGCACACGACGTGTACCTTCTTTGGCGTGCCTTTGGTGAGCAATGCCTTGTAGCCGAACTCCATCGAGCCGCCGGTGGCAAGCATCGGGTCGACGATGAGCAGCGTGGCGTCGTTCAGGTCGGGCGTGGCGAGATACTCAACGTGTATTCCCACCTTGGTGTGGGCAGAGTCGGTGTATTCGCGATATGCGCTCACGAAAGCGTTGCCGGCATGGTCGAAGATGTTGAGGAATCCCTGGTGGAACGGCAGGCCGGCACGGAAGATGGTGCCGAGCACGAGCCTGTCGGTAGGCACGTTCACCTTTGCGACGC
Source organism: uncultured Prevotella sp. (assembly GCA_900553595.1). Taxonomy (GTDB): domain Bacteria; phylum Bacteroidota; class Bacteroidia; order Bacteroidales; family Bacteroidaceae; genus Prevotella. The sequence continues at coordinate 43,587 of USEC01000013.1, forward strand.
CGAGCGGAGTCTCGATGTCGCGCTCCTCGTAATCGAAAGTCTTGCTGAGTTCGTAGGCGATGAGCTCGCCCACACGCATGATGTTGTTGCGGAAGAGCAGGCGGTTGCCCTGATAGTCCTTGTCGCGCATCTCCGCCATATACTTGTTGATGATGGAGTTCGACTTGCTGAAATCAATAATTTCCATAGATATTGGGTTTACGATTATTTGTTTGACAGTATGTTTGTCGGCACCTCCACATCGGCAGGCGATGTTCAAGGAACCGAGCAAAATTACGCATTTTTCCCCATTGTTTTGCAATATGCAAATTACAATATTCAGAAACACTTGCCTTTTTCTGAATATTTAACATAAAAAAGGTTTAGACGCTTTCACATTTGTCGGACATAAACATTGTTATTCACTACTTTTTTCATAACTTTGCGGCGGTAAAAAGAAGAATTTAATAATTCACATCTAAATAAATATTTTTATAAAAATGGCAAAGTTAGATTTGACAAAGTACGGCATTACTGGTTCCACAGTAATCGCTCACAATCCGTCTTACGAGAAATTGTTTGAAGAAGAGACCAAGGAAGGCCTCAAAGGCTTCGAAGTAGGCCAGCAGACCGAGCTCGGCGCAGTGAACGTTATGACAGGTATCTACACCGGTCGTTCGCCTAAGGACAAGTACATCGTGATGGACGAGAACTCCAAGAACACCGTATGGTGGACTTCTGAGGAGTACAAGAACGACAACCACCCAATGTCTGAAGAGGTTTGGGCAACGGTTAAGGATATCGCCAAGAAGGAGCTTTGCAACAAGAACCTCTACGTTGTGGACGGTTTCTGCGGTGCCAACAAGGATACACGTATGGCTGTTCGTTTCATCGTTGAGGTTGCATGGCAGGCTCACTTCGTAACAAATATGTTCATCCGTCCTACAGCTGAAGAGCTCGAGACATTTGAACCCGACTTCGTTGTTTACAACGCTTCAAAGGCAAAGGTTGCCGACTACAAGGAGCTCGGACTCAACTCTGAGACCTGCGTTGCCTTCAACGTTACTTCTAAGGAGCAGGTTATCATCAACACATGGTACGGCGGTGAAATGAAGAAGGGTATGTTCTCAATGATGAACTACTTCCTCCCGTTGAAGGGTATCGCTTCAATGCACTGCTCTGCCAACTGCGACAAGAACGGTGAGAACACAGCTATCTTCTTCGGTCTCTCTGGTACAGGTAAGACCACTCTTTCTACAGACCCGAAGCGTCTGCTCATCGGTGACGACGAGCACGGATGGGACGACAACGGCGTATTCAACTTCGAGGGTGGCTGCTATGCTAAGGTTATCAACCTCGACAAGGAGTCAGAGCCCGATATCTACAACGCTATCCGCCGCAACGCTCTCCTCGAGAACGTAACTGTTGCTGCTGACGGCAAGATCGACTTCGCTGACAAGAGCGTTACAGAGAACACACGTGTTTCTTACCCGATCTTCCACATCAACAACATCAAGGAGGGTTCTTCTGCACCAGCTGCTAAGCAGGTTATCTTCCTCTCAGCTGACGCATTCGGCGTACTGCCTCCAGTTTCTATCCTGACTCCGGAGCAGACTCAGTACTACTTCCTCTCAGGCTTCACAGCTAAGTTGGCAGGTACAGAGCGTGGCATCACAGAGCCGACTCCTACTTTCTCAGCTTGCTTCGGCCAGGCTTTCCTCGAGTTGCACCCGACAAAGTACGCTCAGGAGCTCGTTAAGAAGATGAAGAAGAACAACGCTAAGGCTTACCTCGTGAACACTGGTTGGAACGGTACTGGCAAGCGTATCTCTATCCGCGACACACGTGGTATCATCGACGCAATCCTGAGCGGCGACATCGACAAGGCTCCTACAAAGCAGATTCCTATGTTCGACTTCAAGGTGCCGACAGAGCTTCCTGGAGTTGCTACAGAGATTCTCGACCCGCGCGACACCTACGCTGAGGCTTCTCAGTGGGAGGAAAAGGCTAAGGACCTCGCTGCACGCTTCATCAAGAACTTCGCTAAGTACACCACAAACGAGGCTGGCAAGGCTCTCGTAGCAGCTGGACCACAGCTCTAATAGAAGCGGAACTTAGTAAGTTTTCAGAATAAAAAAGGCTCGTTTGTACTCCAGTACGGCGAGCCTTTTGTCTTTTATACACGCGGTAGCGTGCCGACACAGGCATGCGCAACAAATTGGACACAGCCATGAACAAGTATGTACGATACTTCTTTTCCGTAACAATCTTATCTGTCATCATCGTTGTTTTGAGTGGTATCTTCTTTCTTGACGACTGGGCACAGGCGCCAGTCGTAGGTCTTTCATTCGCCACTGCCACCGTTCTCTACGATTTTCTGCTTCACCGTAATGTGTTTGCAAGGAAGAAAAGGAAGTAGATGAAGAAGTGAAAAAACGCGGAAAGACTTGCATTAATCAACTTTTATGTTTATTTTTGCCGAAAATAACAGTGTATGCGAAAGAACGTTTTGGTAGAATTGCTTGAAAGCGGCGATAAAGTCAGTCTTTATTCGCCACGCTTTTAGGGCGAGGATTATACGGAATTTGAGAAGTTTCTTCTCAAATATAAAGATACACATACGCAAGATGTGCAGATACTTGTGAACCAATCTCAACGGTCCTCTTACATTTACTATAAACGAAGACGATATGGAGGAGGGACAGTTATGAAGACAAACGATATAATGGACAGCATACGTCAGAGCACACCGGCAGATGTAAGCAAGCGCGTGGAGCTTTGTTGTGCCATTGCCAACAGGGTTTATGAACTGTTGGAAGAAAGAGGTATGACGCAACGCGACCTTGCCCGTGCCATGAATAAGACCGAGACGGAAGTGAGCCGTTGGCTCAGCGGCACGCACAACCTCACCATTGCGACCATAGCAAAGATGGCTTCGGTGTTGGGCGACGACATAGTGATGCCGACAACTCCTCGTGGACGGCGTTACAGAGTGGTTGGTGCTACGGAGGATGCTATGGTTGCCGAGCCCGGTCTTGTATAAGTCTGTATTATAAAAGGAGGGTATCTTCCTTTTGCTTATGTCCCGTTATATTATGCCAGAAGCCTTGTCTGCGATGCAGACAAGGCTTCTGGCGTAATGTGGATTGTATGTTCTGTGGAGCGGTGCAGCGTTGTCTTACGCCGTCACACACATTTTTTCGTATTCGGATATGCATGGCACGGCTTCGCTGTGCATTATGTCTTCGATGTCGTTGAGGCCGCGGTCGAACGGACCGTTGTGCTCAAGTTTCAGCGTACACATGGCGGCGGCGAAGCGTCCTGCCTCGTCGAAGGAGGCGTTCTGCGCACGGCAGTAGAGGTAACCAGCCGAGTATGTGTCGCCGCAACCCGTTGCGTCCACTACATCCTGCGGCCTATATGCCGGAATCTCGTGGAAAACGCCGTCGGCATATATCAGCGAACCGTAGCTTCCGAGCGTCACCACCACTTCCTTCACGCCCCAGTCGGCAATCTGGCGTGCGGCGGCACGCGGGTTGGTGAGTCCTGTTATCACTTCCATTTCGCGCTCGTTCACCTTTATTATGTCGGTGCAGGCAAGTATTTCGCGCTTGCCTTCCCAGTCTATCGCGTGTACGTTCTGTCCCACAACCTCACGCAGATAACCCTGCGCATCTATGGAAATGCGGCCCTTGGTGCTGAGATACTTCACCACTTCGGGCGAGAAGTCGTCGCTGAGAAGCGATCCGAGGTGATAGACGCGTGCGTCGATGTCGCGCATTTCGTCGATGGTGAAAGGCTCGGCACGCTCGAGTACGCGCTGTGCACGCTCGTTCTGGTTGTCGCCATACTTGTTCTCGAAGAACACTGTGTGCTTGCTGGGGTAGGTGAGCACGTCGATTCCTGCATGGCGCATGTCATCCACCGACTGCATATCGTCCTTGCCCAGCTTCGTTACAAGCTGGAACGACACTTCCTTGGGAAGTTGGTTGAAGGCGTATGCAAAGTAAAACGATGTTCCGCCAGCCATGTAAACGGTGCTGCGCGGAGTGATGATTTTGTCCTTTGTAATGTGACCTATGCAACAGATGTCTATCATTTTAGTAATGTTTTGAGATGCAAAGGTACTCCAAATTGGAGATACTGCAAAAAAAGAATTATCTTTTTTGGCTTGGAGGCGTGTTAAAAAAGCCCCTTTGTACCGTTTTCTGCGAGTTTTGGGCAACTTTCGACTCCGTTCATACCGAACGGTGCTTTGTCTTCAAAGGTCATGCGCTTCCCCGTCACAGGGTGTGTGAATGTTATTCGTGTAGCATGCAGACAGAGCCGTTCGGCACGCTGTCCGTAGAGCGCATCGCCGTGTATCGGGCAGTCAAGTCCCTCGTTGTGGGCGCAGTGCACACGCAGTTGGTGCGTGCGTCCGGTGTGCGGTGTGAGTTTAACGAGGGTGCGTCGCCCGTCGGTGGCAATGATGTCATAGTCGGTCACAGCCTCCTTGCCGTGCTCATGGCTGACAGTTTGGCGTGGGCGGTCCATTATATCGGGGCAGAGCGGCAGGTTTATCGTGCCGTGACGAGGCTGTCGTGGGACGCCGTCGAGCAGTGCGGTGTATTCCTTCTGCACCTCGCGTTGTGCGAATTGGCGTTGCAGCAGCGTGTAAATTTCGGCATTGCGTGCCACGAGTAGCAGTCCGCTTGTGTCCATGTCGAGGCGGTGTGCCACGAGGACAGTGCCTTCTTCGCCCCAGTGCCGCCGCATCAGTTCTGCCACGGAGGAGCGTTCCTCCTTGCCCGGCACGCTCAGCATTCCCTCCGGTTTCACCGTCACCGCCAGCCATTCGTCCTCGTAAATTATCTCCATCTGCTTGCCGTTGTCTGTCGCCAGAGGGTTGTCGTCCACATCAAGACCCTGCATCATGTGTGTGAGTATGGGCAAACACTTGCCCCGACAGGCCGGGTAGTAGTGCAGATGTCGGCGTATCTCGGTGCGTGGCGTGCCTCCCCACCAGAACTCTGCCATGCATACCGGATGCAAATTGTTGCTGTATGCGTATTGCAACAGCTTGGGTGCGCAGCAGTCGCCGGCTCCAGCCGGCGGCGTATGGTGTACGGTGTCGCGGAAGATGTCGCACAGGTCGCGTTCCTCACCGCGTGCGTTCAGCATACGATATTGGCTGAAAAGCCATTGCTGCAAGGCATCGCTCATGTCGTGCCGCCTCTGTTTCAGCGTGTTTATGCGTTCCTCCACCGCCTTCACGGGTGCTTCGTCGGCGGTGTGTCGTTCTTCCATCCGCTTGCGTACACGGCGCAGTTCGGCTTTTATGTGCTGGCTTTCGTGCTCCATTGCCGTCGCTTCTTCCGGTGTAATGGGGCGTGGTTCGGCACGGCGTGCGTCGCGTTGCGCCTTTTTCTCGGCTGCCGTTCGCCGCAGAAACTCTATTGTCGCCGCAGCTTCGGCATCGTGTCTGTGCATCGTTTCCAATGCCTCTGCATACTCACGACTGTTGCGCAGGGATTCTATTTCGGCGTTTATGGCGGAGATGCGTGTCTCGGTGCGCTTGAAGTGTCCGTCGGGTTGTTGAGCATCAAACACCGGAGGCACGAACCACTGCCAGTCGTTGCGGCCTGCAAGCAACCCGGAATAGGCTGCGAGGAAACCCAAGTGAGGTGGCTTACCGCTTTCCGTTCCTTCGCAGTACTCCACTACAAGCACGCCGAACATCTTGCCTTCGACGCCGTCTTCGGGCAGCAGTCCGCTCTCCCTGATGTGGCGTTGCACCTCATCGGCGGCAAGACGGCACAGCGGATGCGGCTCGTAACAGAAGGGATAGGTGAACTTTTCGGGTTTGCTTATGTCGGTATCGAGTGTGTGCAGAGTCATGTTTGCTTTGATGAAAGGTTTGTTCGTGGTGCTAAATTACAACTTTTTCGCCACTAATGCCCAATTCGTGCCGCACTTAACAAGAATAAACACCAATAAGTTGCGGTTTTCGCCTCTTTCCACTAACTTTGCAATAAAGAAATCAACAAAAACGCAACATCATGGATACATTAAAAAAAGAATTTGCAAAGAAGTTGCTTGATGTGAAGGCTATCAAGCTCCAGCCCAACGATCCGTTTACTTGGGCGTCAGGATGGAAGTCGCCGTTCTATTGCGACAACCGCAAGACCCTCTCGTTCCCCGACCTCCGCACGTTCGTGAAACTACAGCTTGTACACACCGTTCTTGCACACTTCCCTGAGGCAGATGCCGTTGCCGGCGTTGCTACAGGAGCCATTGCCCAGGGCGCACTCGTTGCCGACACGCTCAACATGCCGTTCGTCTATGTGCGCAGCAAGGCCAAGGATCACGGCATGCAGAACCTCATTGAGGGCGAACTCGCTTCCGGTGCCAAGGTAGTGGTGGTGGAAGACCTCATCTCTACGGGCGGAAGTTCACTCAAAGCCGTTGCCGCCCTGCGCGAAGCAGGCTACGAAGTGGTGGGCATGGTGGCTTCCTACACCTATGGTTTCCCCGTGGCTGCAAAGGCATTTGCCGATGCTGGCGTGCGTCTGGAGACTCTCACCGACTACGACCATGTCGTGGCTCAGGCTCTCGCAACGGGTTATATCGCCGAAACTGATGTGGAACTCCTGCACGAATGGCGCAAGGATCCTGCCAACTGGAAGAAGTAAAAGCCGGCGGTATGAGTACATTTGAAAGCAGCATACGCCAGATTCCGCATCCGCAGCAGAGCGTCTATGCCATGCTCAGCGACTTGGCCAACCTTGAACGCATCCGCCACCGTCTGCCGGAGGACAAGCTCAAGGACTTCAGTTTCGACTCCGACACGCTCTCGGTGAATGTTCCTCCGGTGGGAAGCATACGCCTCCGCATCGTGGACAGGGACGAACCGAAGTGCATCAAGTTTGAAACGGAGCAGAGTCCGGTGCCTTTCAACTTCTGGATACAGATTCTTCCCGTCACGGAGACGACGAGCAAGATGAAGCTTACCATCAAGGCCGACCTCAATCCTTTCATCAAAGGAATGGTGAAGAAGCCTTTGCAGGAGGGCATAGAGAAGATTGCCGACGCATTGCAGATGATTGAATACTGATTTTTCTTCAACGGTTTGGACTTCTCCACTTGCGGAACTTTACAGTAAAAAAACATACAGTTAGCGGCAGTCGTATGGTTGCCGCTATTTTTTTTAAAACGTGGAATGATTATGAAACACGCAATAGCCATTATCTTCACAGCCCTTGTCATGCTCGCCGTACCCACGGGTTGCGAGAAGAGCGAGTTTGAGTTTTGCACCGAGCGGTGCTTCTTCGTGTTCGACAATTCCGTGCATCTCTGCGGAGTCTTGGGAGGTGCGCTCAACAATATGTCGCCAGGCACGTTCTGTCGCATCACTTCAGGCACCGAGCATGGTGCGCTTGTGTTCCACTTCGAGGACAATAACGGGAATACGGACAAGAAGTATGCCAACGGAAAGGACCTTACACGCACCCCCGTTCTCGGCATCTACAACAAGACGGGCATCATCGTCGGCTACGGCAACTTGAATAATCCGCCTGCGCTCTACGCCTACGACAGCCAGTGTCCCAACTGCTATTACGCCACCAACACGCCGAGTTACTGCCTCACTATGACTCCTGCCGGCTTTGCCGTATGCAGTAACTGCAAGCGCGAATACAACATGAACAACGGCGGATTCATCTCAAAGGGCGACGCCGGAAAGAAACTTCTACGCTTCCGCCGTGTGTCGTGTACGGGACCGACGGGCATTCTGAGCGTGCAAAACCCGTGAAAAAAAATTAGGAATTAGGAGTTACGAGTTAGGAATTGTATATTTTGGAGTTGGGAATTACGAATTTCTCCTCATCCACAACCATTGGTGTTGCCGTCAAATTCCTAATTCAGAAATTCAAAATCTACAATTCCTAACTCCAAAAAACTCCTAATTCCTAACTCGTAACTCCTAACTAAAAATGCGGGAGACCGGGCAGAACGCCCGGTCTCCCGCATTTTTTTATTCTTCCGTTTCTTCCTCTTCGGTCTTTCTCTCCATTGGTGTGAATGCGCCGTTGGCATCAATCACTCCATACTGTCCGCCCTTCGTTGCCTCGAAGTAGGGCGGCTCGTCGCGCAGTGCGATGTCGTCGTACACGAATTCCGCCACCACCGTGTCGTGTCCGTCGGGCAGGACGAGTCCCATCTTGCCGTCCTTCTGTGCTATCACGGGCAGCGTGCGCAGGTCATCTACATAAACGTAGGGCGTGCGCAGGAAGTCGTAGGCTGCGCTGAGCAGCACTTTGCCGTGGTGATTCTTTATGCCGAACCTGCCGTCCTGCTCGAACACCTCGTGATACTGCTCGTACTTTTCGCGTATGCGGTTGAGGTAGAACACCATCTTGCGCTTGTTGTTCACCAGTTGCAGCAGATAGCTGAACGTGTCGCAGTAGTTGGCCATGGCGCGGGCGAGCACTATCTTGAAGTCGAGTCCGCTCAGCACCTTGCGATTCAGGTCTATATAGCGTGCTATCGCCTTCTCCTTCTCAGCCACGCTGAGTGTGGCGAGCTGCTCCTCGAACTTGAGCATGATGCTCTTGCTGCCCTTCATCGCCTTTATGTAGCGGTGTATCTGGCGTGCCATCTCGTCGCACACGAACTTGTCGATGCGTGCCATTTCGATGCTGTCCACGTATGTATCTTCGAAATTTTCCTGTGTTATCATTTTGTCCATAGCGTTCTTGGTTTTAAGGATAGGTTTTATTGCCAAGTGCAGACCATGTCTGCCAGACAGTTCTTTCGTGTTGTCAAAAGTACGGTTTTTTCGTGAAATGTCAAAAATAAAAGCATGCTTTTTGTTTTTACCCGTCATTTTTGCACGACTATTCTGATTTTTTTCTAACTTTGTTGCATCCGTTTTTCATGTTTTACCCCAGTTCGGGATAAAATAGCGATTAGTTGCATGTGAAGACAGATACGCGAG
>USEC01000014.1 GCA_900553595.1 uncultured Prevotella sp.
TGCTGATGGCAAGGCATCAGAAAATAGCTAAACTCTTTGACGAGGAATTTTGGGTAACACGATGACGAAGTCAGGAGCTGATGAGTTGCTTTATGATTACATCATCGTGCCATACTATATGTTGAGTGTTGTTTTCTTCCATAATTATATTCTATATGAATTGAACGTTTATTCTTTCACTTTCTTTTTTGTATATGTCTTGTTTCTGTTACCACCAAGTGCTTCCAAGTAACCGAATTCTGTCAGTTGGCGCAGATAGCGTTTTGCTGTGGTTTCTGTCAAGCCCAATTGTGTGACAAGTTGTTCGGTCCTGATTTCTTCTTTGTCGTCCATGAAAACTACGATATCGGCCAGTTTTCCTGCCAAAGTCGGTTTTATCGACCACTTATCGACCATTTCTTGCAGAATTCCCTTTTTATCGACCATTTCCTCGTTTGTCGATATAAGGAACTGGTCGATATCTTGCTGCAGATGTTCGCAATGCAGTTTCGCCATACAGTTGATGAAGATGTCTGTGTCCTCAGTTTCCCTTGTGTCAATGAGAGCTTGGATGTATTCAGCTTTGTCTTCCTTATATACCTTTGTTGGCAACACATCATATTCCATTTGCAGAAGGTTCATAAGCAGACGGCTTGTTCTGCCGTTACCGTCAGCCCATGGATGGATGGTTACAAGATGGTAGTGCGCCCAGAAACTCAGCTCATATATGGACAATTCGTCTGTTGTGTCTATTTCTTTGCGGCGTTTGTTAAGTTCCTCGCAAAACATCTTCAGCTTCATTGGCACCTTCATCCAGTTCATATACGACCGTCCGCCGGCACCAGCAGTAACGTTCAACTTGCGAAGCTCACCTTTTGAGGCATCAAAGCTTCCGCCTAACGAATTGTATTCACCGCCAGTACGAGCCATTACTTTTGCAGCAAGAGTAACAAGAGATTGTACGCTGATGTCCTCATGTCGTTTTATCCAGATACGGCCATAGTCGTAAGCAGCTTTCAGATCGAGGTTCATCAGCTGTTCTATCATAGGCTTTCCTTTAGCCGTAATGCCTTCGTCGAAGAGCAACTGTGCTTCTACCTCCGTCACCGTGCTGCCTTCTATGGCTGTGGAATGGGTAATGATAGAGTAGAGATAGAACTTTTCATAGTCTATCTGATCTGTTATGCCCAACTCCTTATGGCGCTTAAGCAAACGCTGCATGATGTCTTTTATCTCTTGTTTCATTGCCTTATTTGTTCTAATGTTGAGGTCCTGAGATTGAGTCGTAAACCATAAGTGTGAAGTGCTTGAATCCGTTACATACGTCAATGCAGAGTGACAGGTAATGACAGATTTGGGGTTAAAAGTTCATGCAGATTCCTACAGCGGGTTGTGTCTGCTTTATGCCATTCGGCAAAGCCAGATGAATGTTTGAGGTGTTTAATGAAAACTCCACGCTTTTCTTAGCCTTTCTCTTGTTCGTGTGGGAGATGATGAACAGCGGAATGCTGGAAGCGGTCAGCCCTAAACCCGTCAACCCTACAGCACCCCAGAAGTTAGCCGCGTCTTTCTTGTCTGTGTTGAAATAATAGCCGATCATCATTACTTCGCCAACAAATGTGCTACATACGCCAAGCCCCAGTGCACTGATTGCATATATCTTGAACCTCTTGTGCCTTTTCCAATAAATCGTTTTTTTATATTCCTTTTGCTTATTCATCTTCTCCACCTTTTCGTGTGTAGGCGTGAAGGTGAATAAGCAACAGTTTGCGGAGTCCGATTTATATCCTTGTGCATTTGCAGATAGCGTATAAATCATAAAAATAAGAATCTGTATATATTTCATAGTCATATTATATTTTTTGATAGTTGGAATCCTTCTCCACCGTATTGTTTTATTGTCGTTAGTTCGACTACAAATTTACTGAGAATTTCCTTATTGCGTATGGCTTCTGCAAAGTTTCTTGCTTTCACTTGTTGCGTGAGGGGGCGGAAAGGTGCTTTTTGCCGTTCATTATGTACAGTCCACGGGCATTGTGTGCCGGGTATCTGCGTCCGTCTATGCCGTAAACCACAGTGGGGACGGTTGGAGTGCCGGTGGAAACGGTGGTGATGGCGGTAGCATCGTCGGAGAAACATATTGTTAATGCCTGTGCGGTAGCGTCGCATTGCAGATAGGCGTTGTAGCGTGGCAGTGTGGAACCTACTTCGGCACGATAGAAAGCCGTCAGTCCGTCCTTGGTGTCAAGGATGTATGCGTTGTCGTCGGAGGTGATGGTGCGTTCCGCTTTTTCGCATGGGCGCAGAAGGTTGCCCGTGATCTCTGCCACCGGCATAGCTGTCGTGGCCTGTTCCATTTCAAATGTTTCTGTGGCTGTGGCGGCGGTGAGCAATACTCCTTCGCCGGCAGGTATGGCGTAACCTTCGGGTATTTTGGCAAGACGTACCTTGTCGTCTTCAGCCAGTCTTACATACCATGCCTTTACACCACTCGGCACTGCTGCATCGAAGGGTGCGCTGAAAGTAGCGATGCTTGCTACTTCCTGCAACTGTTCGGCTGTGATGGCAGGCACAAGCACGTTGGTCGGTGTCGGAGTGAACACAGTGAACTTGCGGCGGAAGGTGTTGGCGTTCCAGCGATCGAGCCATGTACCGTCGCGTTCCACATCGACATGCACCTCGTATGTGCCTTCTGCCAGTTGGCTCAGGTCTATGGTGTGGCTTGCAGAACCGGCGAGATATGTGTCGGAGTTGCGTGGAATACTCACGCTGTAGGCATCGCTTGTGTATGCCGTGGCTTCAGTCTTGGTGTTTACAAGCCGATAGCGTATTTTCGTGTTATAACTGTTCTGTATCACGTTTGACGAGTAGCCCGACATGGCTAATGTGATGCTGGGCGATTCGGTGAGGTCGAAATGGTTGGTGACTGTGGGTTCGCCGTTGTTGTCGAGCAGCTTGACAGAGGTCACCGTCACGCGTCCTTCGTAGTCGTTGGGCAGCACTTCGAGCAGGAAGTCGTCGGGGACGGCAATGTCGTAAACGGCAGGATTCTTTGTCTCAATGTTGTGGTTGAACTTCAACGACATTCTGTATTTCCCGGCTTTCAGTTCGTGGCTGCCGGTGGTGCCGGTGTAGGAGGTCATAAATCTCAGCATCCATTGCGTGGTGTCCATGCGTTGTGCCACCATGTGTGTGAGGTAGGTGTTTGGCACGGTGTAGGTCTCGCTCTCAAGGTTGCCGGTTCCTTTCAGTTCCATCTGCAATTCGCCTCGTGCCTGGTAGCGGCTCAGATTGGCTATTTTCACAGAGATGCCAGCCAACTGACTGCCGTATTTGTAGGCGGAAGCCATCACTTCGGGCATTCCCACAAGCGAGAGGTGCGGCTTGTTGTCGGCCTGCACGAGGGTCACATTACCGTTCTCTACAATCATGGGCACACTGTTTCCGTTCACCATATAGGTCCAGTTGCCCCATTCGTCGTTGGCGGTGTTGAGCAGTCGGCGTCCTAACGGTCGCAGATAATATGTTCCGTCGGCAGGACCGTCGATTTCACTCAGGTCGGCTGCCCACCAGTCGTACTCGAAGTTGTATGAGGTGTAGTATGTCGACCATGTTTGTGTACCGGTGTTGGCAAACACATGCAGACATGTGCCGTCTTGTGAGAACAGCCCGATGCCCACCTGTCCCGTGTAGGAGCCGTTCTCGTCCTGTGCCAGATTGCGTGCTCCCACACCCTTGAGCTGTGCAGGAATCTTCGATGATGTAGTCAGCCCTTCGCTCACGGAGAACTGCAAACCCTCGTTGTTGTTGATGGACAGTACTACGGGTTTGGGGCGGAGCGGTTCTATGACACCGTTGTTAGGGTGTACGAACAGAGCCAGTTGCTTCTCGTAGTAGCACCCGTCGCTGCCGTAGCCTCCGCTGCTTACGGAAGCAGTGTTGATGTCGAAGTAGCCGTCGTCAAGCCCTGCCCATCCCCAGTTGATGTGTACCAGACCGTTCTCGTCGTAGCCGTCATAGATAAAGGCATGGTCGCCGCCGGTCATGAACACGGGGCAACCCATCGACAGTTCGTTGTATATGGCTTGCAGGAACTCGCCGCCGGGCAGCAAGTCCTTTTCGAGTTGGCGTACGGTGCAGTCGTAATAGTTCTGCAAGGCGTTCCACAACTTGCCCTCATCGCAGATGGTGCCGTTCACGCCGTATGTGGCATAGGCAAGCTTTCCCAAATCGTACATCAACACGCCAACGGCCTGTGCCTGCGCTTCGTTGTATCCGCCTTTGCTGTAATCGTTGAGCATATTGTCCCAGTCGTAATAGTCGTATGCCTGGGCGCCGCTGCCTTTCACCACACCTTCAGGGCGCATTTCGGGCCATCGGTGTGCCGAAAGCAGTTGGGCGGCAGCCGTGATGGTGCATCCTGTGTAGGTGGATTTGCCGCTGCTGCTGCTTTTCGGTGTGTAGTAGTTGAATGGATATTCCTGGCTCCATATCTTGCTTACCAGCGGTTTGACGAAAGCCTTCGGGGGCTTGGCATAATGCGGTGTGACGCTTATGCTATCAACCCTTACCGCCTCGACAGCCCTTGTGTAACTTTTCAGCAGGTCTGCGAACGGTGCCGGAATGTTCTGCGGGTCGAGCGTTCCCTTGTCGCTGTATCCCAACACTCCGCCCACACGGTCGTCGGCAGCCACGATGACAAAACCTTCGCCATGCCCGTTGTTGAACAGATGCAAGGCCGGTTCTGCCGTCTGCACCCGTCTGCCTTTTGCCGGCGGTACTGATGTTGAGGCTGAAATGCTTACGGGAGAGCTGATGTATTTCTGTGCCAAGGCTTTTGCAGTAGCCGTATCTACCGGACCGGCACTGGCTCCTGCAACTGACAATGCTGATAAGATAAAGGTGTATATGCGCTTTCTATAATTCATAAAATCGTAGTTCGTTATAATTCGTAGTTTATTTCAATATCACTTTCCTGCCGTTCACGATGTATAAGCCGGGAATTGTTGCGGCGTTCAGCTTGCGTCCCGCTGCATCGAAGATGCCATGGGCTTTTCCGGAACTGGTGCTTTCCGTGTGCTTTATGCCGGTCGGGTCGTTATCGTCGTCTTCGAGGGCGAAACCTTCCTTGCGGTTTCCTGCCACATTGCTGCGTTGCAGCACCAGATAGCAGTGTCCTGCCTCGTTGGTGAATGCGCCGCCATCGTCGGCAGCCCAATAGAATCCGGCTTTGGGATGCGCTTCGTCGCAAGTCAGACGGTAGTAATAGACATCGCTGTCGGTAAGCGTCTCACTGCCGGTGGTGGTGAGTTCGTCGGTTGTGGAACCGCGCAGCGCCGTTTCGACAGCAGTGTCTGAGGCGTCGGCATACTCGAAGGTGTATGTGTCGCCCTGCTTGCCTTTGAGCAGAAGGGGAGTGCAGGCGGCAATGCTGACGGCGGAATTGCCGTCGGACACGGGCTCCACATTGCCTTCGGCATCGATGCGGTAGGTCTCGATGCCGCATGGCACGGTGCAGGCACGGTCGGTGTAGAGGGTTGCCCAGTCGCACTGTTCAAAGCTCATGCTGAATGTCTCAGAGGGTTTTGTTACGTTGCATACAGCCGCGTTTTCCACCTTTTTGGTCTTGTTGTTGAACAGTATCGCCACCACCTGAATCCTGTTTCGGTCTTGTATGATGCTGTATTTGCCGATATTGCTGAATGTGGTGCTGTGTGTCTTCGTCTTGTTCATTTCAAAGTCGCCAGTGAGTGAGTTCTCCATGCCGTTGCGTATGCCTTTCGACTCTATCGCCACATGGTTGAAAGTGAGTCCTTTCACATAGTAGTTGTCGTTCACATAGTTGTCGGGATTGCGGAAGAAGTCCATCTCCTGCGGTGCGTCCTTGAACGAATCGCTCATGTAATAGCTGTAGTTTGCCTGCTGATACCAGCTGTCGTCTTTAAGTCCGCTGGCTGTGAGTACATAGCCCACGGCGTAGGTGCTTTCTTCTTCAGGTGTCATGCAAGGTTCCACCTCGGTCGTGACATTGATGTTGTCTCCCGTTTCGTCCCAATGTGCTTTCACATCGATGTTCATATAAGTGAGCCGGCTCTTTTCGTTCTCATATATGCTTGTGCCGTCGTAGCCGGCAATCTTGCTGTCGCGGGCGCACCATACGGCAGGGAGTTTTTCAGCATAACTCTCCATCATGCCGTTCTGATAGGTGTCGGGCGACACGAGGTTTGATATCTTGTCGTACTTGTGGATGGACACCGCCACCACATCGTCGGGGTATTCGCGCACCAAAGCTTCGGTCGCCACTATGCCGACGGGGCAGTATTGGCACCACAGTGCGGTGTAGTCTTCTATCAGCACCCGTTTGTGCGGCACCTTGTTCACCGTGCAGCGTGTGATGTAGGTGTAGCCCATCGATGCCTCGTTGCTTTCGCCGTTCACATGTGTTATGTTGAAGATGATGTCCTCTTTGCCGAGCTTACTGCCGGGTTTCATGATTATTCCCACCTGACGCGTCTCGCCTATGGCAATAGGAGTGTCAAAGTTGATGGTGAATGGACCTTCGCTCTGTTGGGTCTCGACATTATAAAAGGTGTAAGAGATGTTGTTCACCTCCGTATCGCCGTAATTGCTGAGCCTTACGGCGACAGCCGTTTCGGGGTCGGTGAGTTTTATGAACACGTTGCCGACAGACATCGGTGCCATGGAATTCCTTGCCTGACAGCATATAGCCGAGAGCAGACAAAGCAGTGCTGATAATAGAAGTTTGTTTCGTTTCATACCTTGAATGGACAGATAGTAAAGTTTTTAGAAAAGCAAACATTTGGACTACAACAAGTTGTCCGATATGTTTATGTGTCGGAAAAACAAATGCCTCAGTACTGTCAAAACCAAATAATGATTTTTCCTACACCCGGCAAAGATAAAAATAAAATCCGAAAAACCGCTCACTCATAGCAATTTATTTCACTAATACGGTGTGCATTTATGAAAAAATCCAAATATTGTTCTTGCAAAGGGTCTTGCTGAAAGCGGCATGGCGGCTGACTCTAGTTTTATGCCAAATAAAAACGCCTCGCAAACTGTTGTGTTTGCGAGGCGTTTTGCGGAAAGAGGGGGATTCGAACCCCCGATACGCTTTTGACGTATACACGCTTTCCAGGCGTGCCTCTTCAGCCACTCGAGCACCTTTCCTTACAAATTCGGGTGCAAAAGTACTATTTTTTCGGCACTTATCGGTGGTTGCGTGCAATATTTAAATTCCTTTAACAGTGTCAGATGCCGAACACTCTGCTTACATTGGCGTTTGTGGTGTCTGCCACCTCCTGCTCGCTCACGCCGTAACTCTGTGCCAGACGGGTGAGCACATGCTTCACGAAAGCACTCTCGTTGCGTTGTCCGCGCATCGGTACTGGAGCCATGTATGGACTGTCGGTCTCAAGAACTATGCGACTCAAAGGTACCGTTGAGGGCAAGACTTCGGGCAGCGGACTCTTCTTGAACGTGAGTACGCCGCCTATGCCGAGCACGAATCGCGGAAACTGCAACAGCTGTTCGGCTTCAACGGCGTTGCCCGTGAAGCAGTGGAACACACCGCCGGGGAGTTCGTCGGCATAGTGTCTGAGCAGGTTCACCATCTCGTTCTGTCCCTTGCGGCAGTGAATCATGAGCGGCAGACGATGCTCCACCGACCATTCCACCTGACGTTCGAAGGCACTCAGCTGCTCTTTTTCATATTCGCGCGACCAGTAATAGTCGAGTCCTACCTCGCCGATGGCTATGAAAGGGTGTCCCGGCACGAGGCGTTTCTCCATTTCCGAGAGCACATCCTGCCAGTCGGCACGCACCTCTTCGGGGTGCAGTCCTATCATGGGGTAGGCGTATCCGGGGTAGCGGCGGCACACGTCGAGCACTGTATCGACGGTGTGCAGGTCGATGGCGGGCAGGAACACCTTGCTCACTCCCGCTTCGCGGGCACGCGAAATCATCTCGTCGCGGTCGGCGTCAAACTCCGTTCCGTCAAGATGTGCATGTGTGTCGATGAACTGTAGCGGCATAATCAATACTGTCGTTTCATCATTTCGGCGGTGTATTTCGCCAGTTCAGCCTTGCGTTCGGGTGCCACGCTCACGGCGTCGAGATACTTCTTGCTCTCGTTGAAGTAGAATTTTATCTTCTCCATAGCAAGGCGGTCGATGCCTATTTCGTTGTAGATGCGTGTCACGGCGGCTATCTTCTCCTTGGCGTCGAAATCCTTTGCCTCAATCCAGCGTTCGAGTTCGGCACGCTGTGCTGCATCGGCGCGGTTGAAGGCGTTGATGAGCATGTAGGTCTTCTTGTTTGAAACGATGTCGCCGCCGATTGCCTTTCCGAACACTTTCGTGTCGCCATAGACATCGAGGAAGTCGTCCTGCAACTGGAATGCCAGTCCCATCTGCTCACCGAAGCGATAGATGTTGTCGGCGTCCTGGGCTGACGCGTCTGCGAGAATGGCACCAATCTTGGTGGCGCAGGCGAGGAGTACGCTTGTTTTGAGGCGTATCATTTCTATATATTCTTCTTCGCGTACATCGTTGCGGTGCTCGAAGTCCATGTCATACTGCTGTCCTTCGCCTATTTCGAGAGCCGTCTCGGTGAATAGATTGAGCACTTCCTGCACTTTGTCGGCACTGCATTGCGCCATGCGCTGATACGCCAGCACGAGCATGGAGTCGCCGGAGAGTATGGCGGTGTTGGCGTCCCAACGGCGGTGTACGGTCTGGTGTCCGCGGCGCAGGTCGGCGTTGTCCATGAGGTCGTCGTGCAGCAGGGTGTAGTTATGGTAAGTCTCAAGCGCACAGGCGGGCATGAGAATGCTTTCGGGATCGTCCTTGAAGAGGTTGTAGGCAAGGAGCATGAGTACGGGGCGTATGCGTTTGCCGCCCATCGACAGCACATACTTTATGGGTTCGTAAAGCGACTGCGGCTTGCGGTCGTAAGGAATGTTGTCGAGAAAGGTATTCACCTTTGTCAATATTTCTTCGGCTTTCAACATGATGTTATAAATGTTAGATTTTAAATTCTATGGGAATGGCAAAGAGTGTGCGGCATGGTTTGTTGTTGGCTATGCCGGGTTTCCACTTCGGCATGAGTTTTGCCACACGCAGTGCCTCGCGGTCGAGCAGGAAGTGTGCTGTTTTTGTGAGGTGTATGTCGGACAGACTGCCGTCGGTATTTATTATGAACGACACCACGACACGCCCCTGTATGTTGTTTTTTCGGGCTTCCTGCGGATAGATGATGTTTCTGGTGAGCCACTGCACGAGTGCCGCCATGCCTCCGGGATATTCGGGCAACTGTTCCACGATGCGGAAGTTGAGCGGATTGTCGTCCTCATCGACAGCCACCGGTGGTATTGTCGGCGGTGCGTCGGGGTCGGTCTTCTTGCCTTTATTGGTGTCGTTGTCCTCATTGTCCTCGTCGTCGCTACCCAGCGTGCGTTTCTCGGTTATGGCATTCAGCTTCTTCAGTTGCTCGGCGGTCTCTTCCACGATGTCGAGTTTCTCCGTCTTCGGCTTGCTGGGCAGTGGCTGTGCCGCCATGAGCATGTCGTTCTTCTTGGGCTTAGGGAGCAGGTTGAGGTCGGGGTCGATGTCGTCGAGCATGTCGGCATCGGCCTTGCCGCCGCTTGGATTGTCGGTGTATTCCAGTGCGGCATACGCTATGGAGAGGGCGAGCACGAGTCCCATGAGGAACCATGTGGGTCGCCTGCTTTCCAAATCAGCCCTTTTCGTCTTTCTCTCTTCCACTTCCGTTCGGTTTGTTTCTCTTTGCTGCGTTCAGCCACCGGCGGGTGGCAACGCTTCTGCAAAGATACATCTTTTCGAAAGAATAAGGCTTCTTTCTCGCCATTTATTACCTCAGTTCGGGATAAAAATCCTCCTCTAACATCTGCGGCAACATTCTCAACTTAATTACACGACCATCTATAGCCATCCACACGAAGTCGGATGACTAATTTTACCTTGAGCAATGATCACTTCGAACCCTATTTCAGTTGCAACTTGTTTAAGTCCAAGCATAGAAACGCCCTCCCTTGTGGCATTACATGCTTTAACAATTTCTTTCAATGGCATGGGCTTATTGAAGTGAGAGCAGATCATTGCTAGACAAGCAGCTCCGCATTCCATTGAATCGTGTTGAAAGATCTGTTTCATTCTACACCTGTTTGTTGGTCGGTTGTTTTTAACGTATTGTTGCGCTCAATATTCACGCGTTTGCCTTTTCGGAAAGTATAAGAGATATAAACACCAAAAGAACGTGCTGTTATGTAGTTAGTTTGTATTGTCTCCATTTCTGGTTTCACTACGCGTTGCTCAAGTCTTGAGTATTTGGAAAATGGGCTGTTTGTCTCTACTCCAATATTCAGACGGCCATCCATTAGGCTTTTGTCTATTTTGAAAGAGTAACGATGAGTTGTATTTACCGTACCCCAAAGCATTGGAGCCTGTTTTGAAGCCGAGTAACGGCCTTGTAAACTCCAATTCTTTGGTAGATAAAAGTCTGCTGAAACATTTGCATAATATGTCCAGAAATTTTGATTCAGATTCATTTCCTCAGCCTTAATATTGCCATGTGATGCTTTAAGGTATGTAGCAAAGGACGCAAAAGACCATGGACGCCAATTAGCAAACAGGTCAACACCTATGCTTTTGCTCTTGCCTATATTATCGTAGGTGCTCAGCAGTCGGCCTTCGCTATCTATGCCTTTCTCGTAATAGAATACAGCATTATTAGTGATAGTACTGGTTATGCCCATTTGACAATACAAATTTCCACGCATATACAGGAATTTGACTAAAAGCATGTCATTCATTTCGGATGACAGATTCGGATTGCCTTGTGACGCTGCACTGTTGTTAATTACTCTATAAAAAGGATTAAGCATTGCTAACCCAGGTCGTGTAGTGCTGCGTGAATACTGAGCCGATAGTTGGGTGTATTGATTTGCGTTCCATTACGCACCTAATTGTGGTAAGAGGTGGAACTCATTGTGCCTATTTTCTTCGCCAGTGAGAGGTAAGCGCATATTCATATAGTCATTTTCTCCTGCCAGCAAGGCATAAAAGTTCCAGTCGCTTATCTGACCGCTATAATATGCAGTTGCTTGAGATAACGACTGATTATATGCAATATTTTTGTCGTCGGAGGATTCTACACTACCATCTCGCAATACTTGTTTTGCAATAATTCTGAGTGTATGGTTCTTAGCAATAGGCTGAGACAAAGACCCTCTAATCGTGTGCTCATTCATTGATCCATCTGTCTGCTGATTGTTGATGGTTGTGCCATTATCGCTATAGACAGTAGTTGCAAAGTGATGTTTGTCTGGATTGTGAGTATAGCGATATCCCAAAGAAAAATGTTCTATACCAGGTCTCTTTTTGAAATAATTACGATATAGGGCATTCGCCTCGATAGTGCCAGCAATATCATGATTCAATTGTTCCATACGATAGATTTTGGGATCTATTGTAGTGTGTTGTTCCCAAGAGCCAGTAATGTCTGTACGCAATAAACTGGTGTGAAAGTCGGCATAAATTGTATTCACACTGTCAATGCGGATATCGGTAATGGCTCTAACAAGATGAGTCTGCCAGTTACCATTGCCGATGCTGCTAAGAAAAGTCGTGGATTCCGGTGTTTTTATCTCTTGAGTCAGTGGTTGATTGTGTTGACCATTAAGATCATAATTATATGATAGAGAAAAATCTACATTCTTCTTTTTCGCCATCACCATAATGCCATCATTGGTCGCTGGCTGAGTATTTCCCTGAAGCGTAGTGTTTACATAGATACCATCCAGCGCATCTTTATCTGTAATGATATTAATAATGTATTCGCCTGGGCTATTGCCAAAGGCTTCTGATGGTTCTGTAATCACTTCTACTTTCTTAATCGACTTTGCAGGAATGCTTTGCAAGACTTGCTGTGGATTGGATTGCGCCATATCGTAAGAATGTCCATTCACATAAATTCGGTATGAGGAGTTGCCTTTCACTGTGACATTGCCATTTAATGCCACATCCAATGTTGGGACATAGCGTAAGGCTTGAAGCAAACTTTCGCTTTGAGCACGTTTGTTCTGGGACATATCGTAAGATATGCCACTGGTAATGCGTTTTGTCAATTGTTTGCGAGCGGTAACAAGTACCTCTTGTAGCTGTTCTTGATTTATATAAAGATGAATAGTATCTTTCTTTAGAGGGAGGTTTATTATTCGATTTTGATAGCCAATGTAACTTACTTTTAGAAGTTTCGCATTGGTGTCTTTTGTTAGTTTAAATTTACCATTGTTGTCGGAAACAGTACCTTCTATGGCTGTAGAATCGGCAGATAATTGTAGTATTGTCGCAAATTCAATAGGTTTACTATTATTGCCTACAACAATACCCGATATTTGTTCTTGAGCAAATGATGTCATTGCCATGAACAAGAAGAAAAGAGATATGTAAAATCGATTCATCAATACGATTATTTAGAGATTTTAATTTTTCTACCCCAGTTCGGGATAAGAAATAGTTCATAAAAATTTGGTAGCCTCATAAATATTTTGCACCTTTATAGGTGATATTCAAACAGTTACAAGGATATTTAATATGACTATCGATTACAAAGTTACAGAATTATTTTGTATTATAGACGAGTTTTGCAAACATTTTGAAGCTGAAAATGCAGGAAGACAGTTTCTGGGGGATGATGATGTCAAGCGCAGAAGGCGCAAAGTGTCTCTGTCGGACAGTGAAATAATTACTATCCTGCTTTATTTTCACTTCGGCTCATTCCGTAATTTCAAACATTATTATATGTTCTTCATAAAGGGTACACTCAAATCATATTTTCCCGATGCTGTATCTTACAACCGCTTTGTTGAACTTGAAAGTCGCGTGTTTTTCCCACTCATGTTCTTCCTCAACCTCCGTGCCTTCGGTAGATGTACAGGCATTACATTTGTGGATTCCACAATGATTCCGGTATGCCACAATCTGAGGCGTTACGCCAACAAGGTGTTCAAGGGAATAGCAGCGGACGGCAAGAGAACCATGGGATGGTGCCATGGTTTCAAGCTGCATCTGGCATGCAATGACAGAGGGGAGATTATAGCATTCGTGCTTACCGGAGCAAATGTCAGCGACAAGAACCCGGAAGTCTTCAAGGTGTTGGCTAAACGCCTGTACGGCAAGCTGTTCGCAGACAAGGGGTATATATCGCAAAAACTGTTTGACTTTCTCTTTGAGGATGGCATACAGTTAGTAACAGGATTGCGTGTAAACATGAAAA
The DNA here is from genome assembly GCA_900553595.1 of uncultured Prevotella sp. Lineage (GTDB taxonomy): Bacteria > Bacteroidota > Bacteroidia > Bacteroidales > Bacteroidaceae > Prevotella. The sequence goes on from USEC01000014.1 coordinate 13,297, forward strand.
ACAAATTGATGCCATTCTACGACAGAATGATGTTACGCAAGAGATACATCATAGAAACCATCAACGACATGCTGAAGAACAAGGCTCAGATAGTACATTCACGTCATCGTTCCGTTTCAAATTTCATCATGAACCTGATATCCGCCCTGAGAGCCTACTGTTTCTTTGACAACAAGCCATCAGCACTCTCTGGATATACCATTGAGGACACGAAGCAGTTGAATCTGTTCTGATCATTCCTTTTTAATTTGTTGTGGAAATTTTGACCATTAGTCATCCGACTTCGTGTGGATGGCTATAGATGGTCGTGTAATTAAGTTGAGAATGTTGCCGCAGATGTTAGAGGAGGATTTTTATCCCGAACTGAGGTATTTATTCATTCTTGGGTGAAAATTTACGGGAAAATTGATTTAAGGCAAAAGTGGCGGTCAAAACTTATGGCTGTATTATAATAAAGTGGAAATAACTTTGCTGTATGGCAAAAAATGTCTAATTTTGCATTATTGTTTTAAGATAACATTACGCAACACTAATTTTTTTCATTAATGAAGACTCTTGATTTCATGCCCCAGCTGTTCACATCGCTGAGGAATTACAATTCAAAGACATTCATGTCCGACCTTATGGCAGGTGTCATAGTGGGCATTGTGGCTCTCCCTCTTGCCATAGCTTTCGGTATAGCATCGGGTGTTACGCCGGAGAAAGGTATTATCACCGCCATCGTTGCCGGCTTCATCATCTCGTTCCTCGGTGGCAGTAAGGTGCAGATAGGAGGTCCTACGGGTGCTTTTATCATCATCATCTACGGCATCATACAGCAGTATGGAATCGAAGGACTCACTATTGCCACGCTCATGGCGGGTGCTTTCCTCGTACTGTTTGGTGTGCTACGGCTCGGTACTATCATAAAATACATACCTTACCCCATTGTTGTGGGATTCACGAGCGGTATTGCCGTAACCATTTTCACCACACAAATAAAAGACCTTTTCGGCTTGACCATCGACAATGTTCCTTCCGATTTCATTGAGAAGTGGGGTGCCTATATCACGCATTTCGGTACTATCGACACATGGAGTGCCATTGTTGGCGTGTTGAGCGTGGCGATAATTGCCGTCATGCCGCGTATAAACAAGAAGATTCCTGGTTCGCTCATTGCCATCATCATAATGACTGTGGCTGCGCTTCTGCTCAAAAACTATGCCGGAGTGACCTCCATCGAGACCATTGGCGACCGCTTCTCCGTGAGCAACGCCATCCCCGACGCACACGTTCCGGCAATGACATGGGAGACGATAAAGGGTCTTGTGGCTCCCGCACTCACCATTGCCGTACTCGGAGCCATTGAGTCGCTGCTCTCTGCCACTGTTGCCGATGGTGTAATAGGCGACCATCACAACTCCAACACCGAACTTATTGCGCAGGGTGTTGCCAATCTTGCGTCGCCGCTTTTCGGAGGAATCCCTGCCACGGGAGCCATAGCACGCACCATGACCAACATCAACAATGGCGGAAAAACGCCCATTGCCGGCATCATACACGCCGTCGTACTGCTGCTCATATTCCTCTTCTTTATGCCGCTTGCACAATACATACCTATGGCTTGTCTTGCCGGTGTGCTCGTGGTAGTGTCCTACGGCATGTCGGGATGGCGTTCGTTCCTCACTCTTATGAAGAATCCCAAGAGCGATGTGACGGTGCTTCTCATAACATTCTTCCTCACCATAATCTTCGACCTCACCGTAGCCATAGAGGTGGGACTTATCATTGCGTGTCTGCTCTTTATGAAACGCATGTCTGAAACGACGGATGTGAAGGTGGTGATGGATGAAATCAGCGAGGAATCGGACATCAGCAGCGGCAACCTCGAACACCTCACCATACCGAAGGGTGTGGAGGTTTACGAGATAAACGGCCCATACTTCTTCGGTGCCGGCAACCGCTTCGAGGAGATAATGGCATCGTTCGGCGACCGTCCCAAGGTGCGCATCATACGGATGCGCAAGGTGCCTTTCGTCGATTCCACGGGAATACACAACCTCACCAACCTCTGCACCATGAGCAAGAACGAGGGTATAGAAGTGGTGTTGTCGGGTGTAAGCGAGAAAGTGCACAGCCAACTTAACAAGGCACGCTTCTACGATTTGCTCGGCGAGCAGAACATTTGCAGTCACATCGACATTGCCTTGAAGCGTGCAAGGGAAATTGTTGGGGAATGACACCGTAAGTTGTTGAAAACCAACGATGCACACGGTGCGAAAAAAAGAAGGCTTAATTGCATTGCAAACAAGGCTTGTTTGCGTTGCGATTAAGCCTTCTTTGTATGGTAAAGAAGCCTTGTTTGCAAAACGGGTAAAATGTGGTGTCGAAACGGGGCTGGCAGAAGTTATCGGAAGTTAATCCGCTTGCGGCGGGTGGAAGATAACTGACGATAGCATAACTCATTGAAAAACAATGGTAATGTCCGTTTTCTTCCTTTAACTTCCGGCGAAGCCTAACTTCCTATAACTTCAGTTTTGACACGCCTCGAGGCTCCGTTAGTCCTCCATCAGTTTGCGATAGCGGCCTTTCTTTATGTCCTCGTTGCCGAGACGGCGTGCTTTGTTTATCTCGTAGTCGGAGTAGCTGCCCTCGAAGAAGAACACTTCGCCGTTGCCTTCAAAGGCGAGGATGTGCGTACAGATGCGGTCGAGGAACCAGCGGTCGTGGCTGATTACCACGGCACAGCCTGCGAATCCTTCGAGACCTTCCTCAAGTGCGCGCAGTGTATTCACGTCGATGTCGTTGGTAGGCTCGTCGAGAAGCAGCACGTTGCCTTCCTGCTTGAGCGCGAGAGCCAGTTGCAGACGGTTGCGTTCACCGCCGGAGAGAGTACCGCAGAGCTTGCTCTGGTCGGTGCCGGCGAAGTTGAAGCGTGAGATGTAGGCGCGTGCGTTCACGTCGCGTCCGCCCATACGGATTGTCTCATTGCCCTGCGATATGGTGTCGTACACCGACTTCTGCGGGTCGATGTCCTTGTGCTGCTGGTCCACATAAGCCAGTTTCACCGTCTCGCCCACTTCGAATGTGCCTCCGTCGGCTTGTTCCAGACCCATAATCATGCGGAAGAGCGTGGTCTTTCCTGCACCGTTGGGACCTATGACACCCACGATGCCGTTGGGCGGCAGCATGAAGTTAAGGTCGTTGAAGAGCACCTTGTCGCCGAAAGCCTTCTTCACATGCTGTGCCTCGATGACCTTGTTGCCCAGTCGCGGACCGTTCGGGATGAATATTTCGAGTTTCTCCTCGCGTTCCTTCTGCTCCTGTCCGAGCATCTGTTCGTAGGCATTCAGACGAGCTTTACCCTTTGCCTGACGTGCCTTCGGTGCCATGTGCGCCCATTCCAGTTCGCGTTCCAGGGCCTTGCGGCGTTTTGATGCCTGCTTTTCTTCCTGCATCATGCGTGTCGTTTTCTGCTCAAGCCATGACGAATAGTTGCCGTGCCATGGAATACCTTCGCCACGGTCGAGTTCGAGAATCCACTCGCTCACATCGTCGAGGAAGTAGCGGTCGTGTGTCACGGCAATCACCGTGCCTTCATATTGTTGCAGATGCTGTTCCAACCAGTCGATGCTTTCGGCGTCGAGGTGGTTGGTAGGCTCGTCGAGAAGCAGCACGTCGGGCTTTTGAAGCAGCAGACGGCAGAGTGCCACGCGGCGGCGTTCGCCTCCGGAGAGGTGTGTCACGGGCAGGTCGCCGGCAGGGCAGCGCAGTGCAGCCATGGCACGGTCGAGCTTAGAATCCATGTTCCATGCGTCGGTAGCATCGATGATGTCCTGCACTTCGGCTTGCCGTTGCATGAGTTTGTCCATCTTGTCGGGGTCGCCGTAGTACTCCTCCAGACCGAACTTCTGGTTTATTTCCTCATATTCCTGCAGTGCGTCGTAAGCTTTCTGCACTCCTTCCATCACGTTTTCCTTCACCGTCTTCTCCTCATTGAGCGGCGGATCCTGCGGGAGGTAGCCCACGCTGTAGCCCGGACTCCACACCACTTCGCCCTGACTGGGCTGCTCCAGGCCGGCAATGATTTTCATCAATGTCGATTTTCCAGCGCCGTTGAGTCCGATGATACCTATCTTCGCACCGTAGAAGAACGAGAGGTAGATGTCCTTGAGTATCTGTTTGCGGTTTTGGGGAATGATTTTCGACACTCCCACCATAGAGAAGATGATCTTCTTGTCGTCTGTTGTTGCCATATATTTTGGTTGAAAAGTTTTTTAGAAGTTTGTATAGTGCGGTTCAAGGCGGTTGCTGCCGCCTATCTTTTGCAAAGATAGTGCAAACCGAATGCAATGAAGCTTGCTTCGAATTGCTGAGGTGCCGCCTATCTTCTGCAAAGATACAACAAAATTCCGAGATTTAGAATGTACTCATGGCATATCAGTAAAAAGTTTCGTTGGTAATATGTTTATTCAAGTTTATTGTAAAAATCAGCGGGTCGATTTGTGTGTCATGGATTTTTTTTATACTTTTGTATTGCTTACAAGGCATTTGCCGTAGCGTGGCATTGTGGCATGGACGCAGTGCCGGCCATTGCGGTGTCGTGTAGGGCAGAGTTGAGAACAGAGAAAATCCTTATTACATACATGAAAAAAATATTGTTGTTAGGTTCCGGCGAACTGGGCAAGGAATTTGTCATCGCCGCCAAGCGTGCAGGGCAGTATGTCGTTGCATGCGACAGATATGAGTGTGCTCCCGCAATGCAGGTTGCCGACGAGTGCGAAGTTTTCAACATGCTCGACGGCGACGCTCTTGCCGCTGTCGTGGAGAAGCACCGTCCCGACATCATCGTTCCGGAGATTGAAGCCATACGCACGGAGCGTCTTTTCGACTTCGAGAAGCAGGGCATTCAGGTGGTGCCGAGTGCCCGTGCCGTGAACTACACGATGAACCGCAAGGCCATCCGCGACCTCGCCGCCAAGGAACTGGGGCTTCGCACGGCGAAATACTTCTATGCCAAGACCCTTGAGGAGCTTCGTGAGCACTCCAAGGAAATAGGTTTCCCGTGTGTGATAAAGCCTCTCATGTCATCGTCGGGGCACGGTCAGAGCGTGGTGCGCGATGCTTCGGAGCTGGAGAAAGCCTTCAACGACGCCATGGAAGGCAGTCGCGGCGATGTGAAGGAGATAATAATCGAGGAGTTCATACACTTCGATTCCGAGTTTACACTGCTCACTGTGACACAGAAGAACGGTCCGACGCTGTTCTGTCCGCCCATAGGTCATGTGCAGAAAGGCGGTGACTACCGTGAAAGTTGGCAGCCGTTTGCCATTCCTGAGGACGAACTGCGCAAGGCGGAAGACATGGCTGAGAAGGTGACAGCCGCTCTTACGGGTGCAGGCATCTGGGGAGTGGAGTTCTTCCTCACCAAAGACGGCGAGGTAATCTTCTCCGAACTGTCGCCGCGTCCGCATGATACGGGTATGGTGACACTTGGACACACCACCAACCTCTCGGAGTTTGAGCTGCACTTCCGTGCCGTTATGGGTCTGCCCATTGCCGGAATACATCTCGAACACGCCGGAGCGAGTGCCGTGGTACTTGCCAAAGAGGAAGCCGACCACGACCCTGAATACAACCTTCTCGATGCCTTGCGTGAGGACTATACCCGTGTGCGCATTTTCGGCAAGCATGTACAGCATGTGAACCGCCGCATGGGTGTCGTGCTGTGCTACGGCGACAAGGATGCCGACACCACCGCCCTGCGCGACAAGGCCAAGCGTCTGGCAGCCACAGTGCTGTAACGCTGTGCGGCAAGTGAGAACGATTTTTACATTGAAACATATATAATTTGGCAACGACCCAACCGCAGACACAACGAAAAGGAAGAATAGGCACACTCGAAACGGCACGCTTCCTTTTCATTGTTTTTATATACCTCTCGCACTGTATCACCGAGACCGACCGTTCACCATTCGATTTCGGTGGCGAATCGGGTGTGGCGTTTTTCTTCGTCCTCAGTGGTTTCGTGCTGTCGCTCGGCTATGGCAGAAAGGTGGAGGAGGGTACTTTCGGCGTGCGCCGCTTCTTCGTCACCCATCTGGCACGCCTTTATCCGCTGCATTTGCTGACTATGGCGGCTACTATAGTCCTCGACTCCCGGTTGGGAGTGAGCTATTCATGCATGCAGATTCTTTCACATGTCTTTATCTTACAGACCTGGACGGCATCGGTACATTACATCAGTATCGCCAACGGCGTGGCGTGGTTCCTCTGCGACACGCTCTTCTTCTATGCCGTCTTTGCTGTGGTTTACCGCTGGCTCATGCGCCAGAGTGTGCGCCGGCTGGGCGTGATGGGCATGGCGTTGGTGGCGGTTTATGTGCCGTTGGCGTTGCAGGTGCCCGACGAAAAGGTGAACTGGACGCTATATGGCTATCCGCTTCTGCGCGTCATCGACTTCTCCCTTGGCATACTTCTCTGCCGCTTCTACCTCTCACAACGTTCGCAACGCATAGCCATGCGTATGGAGTCGCTCTCCGTTTGGCGTGCCACCGGCGTTGAGATGCTTGGTGTCGCGGCGGTAGTCGTGGCATGGATGCTCTACGGCGACATGCCTAAAAGTCTGCGCTGCGCCGCTCTTTTCTGGCCGGTCATGCCATTTGTCATTTATGTCCTTGCCGTCGCCGACGGTGGGCGAGGTCTCCTTTCGCGCCTCATGCGCCAGCCTTTGCTGATGCGTCTTGGCGGCGTAAGTTTTGAAATCTATCTTATTCATCTCATAATGATGCGCGTTGCCTATCACGCCCTGCACACAGTCTGCGGCGAAACGGGCGAGGTGCAGGTGTTTATTGTGGCATTCCTTGCAAGCATTGTCGTGGCCTTCGCGCTGCAACGGTGGCTTGTCACGCCGGTTTACAACCGTGTGAAGAGTGCCTGTAAATGATAAAAACAAAGAAACTCTGTCTATGAACGAAAAGAAAAGAAGCATTGTCAGTCTGCCTAAGATATTCGACCCGCGCGGCAACCTCACCGTCGCCGAGGGCATGACAAACGTGCCTTACGATGTGAAGCGTGTCTATTGGGTGTATGATGTCCCTGCCGGCGAGAGCCGTGGAGGTCATGCCCACAAGGAATGCCGTGAGTTGATAATCGCCGTGAGCGGCTCGTTCAGCGTCACGATAGACAACGGACGCGAGAAGGAGACATTCCATCTGAACCATCCCTGGCAGGGACTTCTCGTGGAGACGGGGGTCTGGCGCACGCTGGACGACTTCTCTTCGGGTGCCGTCTGCCTGGTGCTTGCCTCGCACCCCTTTGATGAAAGCGACTACATAAGGGACTACTCAGAATACCTCGACTACATGAATGCCAACCCAAACAGTGCCGGCCTATGATAAATCTCGTGGACATAAAGAAGATAACCGCCTTGCACGGCGATGAGATAAAGGCAGCCCTGACTGCCGTCGCAGACAGCGGTTGGTTTCTGAAGGGGCCGTTCACGGAGCGTTTCGAGCAGGCTTATGCCCGATATACCGGCACCTCTCGCTGTGTGGCATGCGGCAACGGACTCGATGCGCTCACTCTTATCCTGCGTGCCTATATGGAGATGGGACAGATGCAGGAGGGCGACGAGGTGATAATCCCTGCCAATGCCTACATCGCCTGCATGATAGCCGTGTCGCGTGCAGGACTGAAACCCGTGCTTGTGGAGCCGCGTCTTGACACGCTCCAGATAGACGATGCCCTCATAGAGAGTGCCGTCACGCCACGCACGAAGGCTGTTATGATTGTCCACATGTACGGACGCTGCGCCTATACCGACCGCATCGGCTATATATGCCGCCGCCATTCGCTGAAGCTTGTCGAGGACAATGCCCAGGCACACGGCTGCCGTTACGCCGGTAAACTGACGGGTTCGCTCGGCGATGCAGCCGCCCACAGCTTCTATCCCACCAAGAACCTCGGCGCACTCGGTGATGCCGGAGCCGTGACCACGGACGATACGGAACTCGCCGACATGGTGCGCGCACTCGGCAACTATGGTTCCGAACGCAAATACATATTCTCACACATCGGGATGAACAGCCGCATGGACGAGACACAGGCTGCCGTGCTGCTCGCAAAACTGCCATATCTCGATGCGGAGAACGCACGCCGCCGCGACAACGCCGCCTATTACATTGACAACATACACAACGACTGTGTGCTGACTCCCACCCGTGAGTATTGGGAGCAGAGCGTGTTCCACATATTCCCCGTGCTGTCGCCATACCGTGACGCACTGCAACAGTATCTGAAGGAGCACGGTGTGCAGACCGACATACACTATCCGCTTCCTCCACACCACCAACGCTGCTATGCAGAATGGGCTTCGCTGTCGCTGCCCGTCACCGAACGCATACACCGCGAAGAGCTGAGTCTGCCCGTAAGTCAGGTGGTAAGCGACGACGAACGCGCATTCATTGCACGCCTTATAAACGAATTCCGACCCGAATGACAATCAAAGAAGTTACGCCCGACCAGTATGCTGCGCTGCCGCTGAAGCATCCGCATGTGTTCAACACCGCCGCCTTCTCACGCCTTAACGCTGCGAAGGCGGAGCGTCTGCACTTCCTCGTGTTCGAGGAGGAGGGCAAGCCGCGCTACGGCATCACGCTCGGCGAGCGCGAGGGGTGGCTTCTGTCGCCCTTTTCGGCACCTTTCGGCGGTTTCTCCTATTGCAAGACACCACATATTGAGAGCCTTGACGCCGCCGCACAGATGCTTGCCGACTATGCCCACAACCTCGGGTTCCGTATGCGTATAAGTCTGCCCCCGCTGTTCTATGTCCCGCAGTTCCTTGCCGAGACAGCCGCCGTGCTGTCGCGCCGAAGCTCTGCCACACACATAGAACTGAACTATCATTTCCCCGTATCACGCTTTGCCGACTACGACCGGTGCCTTGCACGCAACGCACGCAAGAACCTCCGCCATGCCGAGGAGCAGGAGTGGGAGTTTGTGGCAGTGTGGCGCGACGATGCGGAAGGGCTTCGGAAGGCGTTCGAGGTGATACGCCGCAACCGCGAGGAACACGGCTACAGGCTGAGCATGACGCTCGCCGAGGTGGAACGGACGGTGAAGCTGATACCAGCCGACTTTTTCCTGCTGCGTCACGGCGGCGAGGATGTGGCGGCGGCGCAGGTGTTTCATGTGGCTGATGGCATAGCGCAGGTGGTGTATTGGGGCGACCTTCATGCCTATTCGTCGCTGCGCACGATGAACATGCTCGTGTATCGGGTGTTCGAACACTACTCACGCGCCGGACTGGATGTGCTCGACATCGGCACGTCGATGCTCGACGGCGCACCCAACTACGGGCTGTGCGACTTCAAGACATCTGTGGGTTGCGAGGCATCGCCCAAGTTTGTGTTTGAGTTCTGATATGCCTTTGTCATGATCGTGCCGTCAGGTTTCCGCCAAAGGCGTAATGCTTTGCAATGGCCTTTGTATCTTGTTGATTTTCAATGGTGTTATGATGCGTTTACAAACAAGGCTTGTTTGCGTTCAAAACAAGTCTTGTTTGGAGTGTAAAGAAGCCTTGTTTGCAAACAAGAGAAGTCTTGTTTGAAAAGTCGGGAATATGCATTCTGGAATAAGGCAAGGAGGTGTCAAAACGGGAGTTAGCCTAAGTTATCGGAAGTTAATACGCCTTGGCGGATTGAAGGTAACGGACATTACCATTGGTTTTCAATGGGTTCTACTATTGTCCGTTATCTTCCTTTAACTTCGGCTGAGCCTAACTTCCGATAAATTCCGTTTTGACCACCCCGTTTTCGTGCCTTGGTGCAGGATTTAGTCGCGGCGGAAAATGTCGCGCGTATATACCTTCTGCTGCACATCGTCGAGCGAAACATCGTAGCGGTTGGCTATGATGGCGTGGCTCAGGCGTTTGAATTCGGCAAGGTCGTTGATTACTCTGCTGCCGAAGAATGTGGTGCCGTCGGCGAGGGTGGGTTCGTATATTATCACTTCCGCGCCTTTCGCCTTTATGCGTTTCATTATGCCCTGTATGGCAGACTGGCGGAAATTGTCGGAATTGCTCTTCATTGTGAGGCGATAGACACCTATGACGCAGGTGTGCTCCTTGCTTGCGTCGAAGCTGTTGTCGTTGGCATAGTCGTAGTAGCCGGCCTTGCGCAGCACGGCATCGGCTATGTAGTCCTTGCGTGTGCGGTTGCTTTCCACTATCGCTTCTATGAGGTTTTCCGGCACATCGGCATAGTTTGCCAGCAGCTGCTTGGTGTCCTTGGGCAGACAGTAGCCGCCGTAGCCGAACGAAGGGTTGTTGTAATGCGTGCCTATGCGTGGGTCAAGGCCCACGCCTTCTATTATGGCTCGTGTGTCGAGTCCCTTTATTTCGGCGTAGGTGTCGAGCTCGTTGAAGTAGCTTACACGCAGGGCGAGATATGTATTGGCAAAGAGTTTCACCGCTTCGGCATCCTTCATGCCCATGAGCAGGCAGGGGATTCCCTTTGTGTCGGCTGCCGGTTGCCGTGTGCCGGTAGCCTGGTTTGCCGTGTGCGGCGGTGTTGCGGCGGTGCTGTCGGCACTGCCTATCGCCCCTTCCACAAGCAGACAGGCGAAAGTCTGGGCTGCCTCGTGCATACGTTCCACATCGGTGACGGCGAGGATGGCATTGTTCTCCTCCTCAAACTCCGGGCGGTCGATGATGTGTGGGCATCCCACTATGATGCGGCTTGGGTATAGATTGTCGTAAAGGGCCTTGCTCTCGCGCAGGAATTCGGGCGAGAAGAGCAGGTTGAACTGCTTCGTTCCCTTTCTGGCGTATTTGAGATAAAGGCTGCGTGTGTAGCCCACGGGGATGGTACTCTTTATCACCATCACGGCATCGGGGTTCACTTCGAGCACGAGGTCTATCACTTCCTCCACATGGGTGGTGTCGAAATAGTTCTTCACGGGGTCGTAGTTCGTCGGCGCGGCTATCACCACGAAGTCGGCATCACGGTATGCCGCCCTGCCGTCGAGCGTGGCGACGAGGTTGAGAGGTTTCTCCTTGAGATACTTCTCGATGTATTCGTCCTGGATGGGGGATATTCTGTTGTTCAGCTTCTCCACCTTCTCGGCTATCACATCCACAGCCGTCACATGATGATGCTGGGCGAGAAGTGTGGCGATACTGAGTCCCACATAACCCGTTCCGGCAACTGCTATTCTTATGTCTTTGAAGTCGTTCATTCTCTTTTCTTTTGGATATGGGGTTGTAACATGTTGCAAAAATAGCGTTTTTGCGCTATTGTGGCAAATTTAGGCAGCCCAAATCTTCATCCTGCATGTTTTTCTCTGCGTTTCACACATTGAGTTCATCAATGAGTCTTCTGCCCGTTTTCTTGAGCCGATTGAAGAAGATGAGGAACAGGATGAGTGCCACCACCGCCACACCATCGTCGATATCGTACGAGAAAAGTATTCCGTCGTAGATGCCGTGTGCCACTACCGGGGCGGCGAGAATCAGTGCCTTTGTTGCAGGATTGCGCCTTGTGCCGAAGTGATAGTGCGAGTAGTAGTAGCCCATTATCACCGCGTCGAAGAAGTGTCCCGGCACGGCGAACAGCGCACGGACTATTCCTACCGACAGCCACGAGTCGTAGTTGCTGAAGAGGTAGAGCACGTTCTCCACGGCGGCGAAGCCCATTCCCACGCAGACGGCATAGACAATGCCGTCGAAACGTTCGTCGAAATAGGGGTTGTTTCTCAGCAGAAGCCACAGCATAAGCAGCTTGGCCCCCTCCTCGGGCAGTGCTGCTGAGAAGAAAGCCTGCTTGAAGGCTACTGAGAGGGCGGTGTCGTTAAGCACGATGAGGTCGCCCAATGCCTCGGTGAAGGGCAGCAGAACGAAGGTGACGGCCGTGGAAATCATGCCGTAGAGGAATGCCTTGGCCAGCATACGCGGCGGTTCGGGGTTGGCGGCATCGCGCCTGAGTATCTGCCACAGCAGCACCGCTACGGGTGCCAGGGCGGCTATAATGAGTAGGTGCATTATTGTTATTGGTTTTTGGTGTTATTGTTCGGTGAGTAGTGTTCTTGCTTTTTCCACATCGCTTTCACGCTCTTTGGGTATGACACCATGTTTGGCGAGTGCGTCAAGGTCGTCGAGAAGTGCGTCCTTGAATGTGGGTTTTATTATTTTGTAGAGTTCTTCGGCTTCTTCGTAACGGCCTTGCAGCAGCATGGCGGCGGCGAGGTTGGTCTGGGCAGTGTACTTTGTTGAGTCGTTTTCGAGTGCTTCCAATGACAGTTTCTCACCCTCGTCGAACTTGCCAAGCAGGTTGGCAAAGAACGATTGGTTCACCAATATTCCGGCAAATTCGCTCTTGTCAAACACTCCTACGGCCACCAGTCTCCTCATTTCCGGTATCAGTAGAGTGTTGGTTTCGTAGCCTTTCGGCGTGTTGTTTTGGGTGGCGTACAGATTGGAAAGTAAGAGTCGGGTGATGACAACATCAATGTTTCCGCCGTCATTACTGTCGTTTGCTGTCTGTTCAAATTCAGAAATCGCCAATTTCAGCATAGCTTCGCATTCGTCGGGATGCTTCTGTGCCAGGTAAATCTCTGCAAGTGTCTGGTGTATGCTGGCTGCGAGGGCGATGGCATTCCCGTATTTGGGGTTGCTGAGTGTTTTCAGAATGGCGGCAGCCCTGCTCAGTAGCGGTTCGCTTCTGTCGTAATTCTTGCAGTTGTAATAGTCTGTTCCCAATGAATATGCGCTGTATGCCAAACTCTCATTGTATCTGTCGGGGTTGGCTTTTGCCAGTCGTTCGTATATTTCGGTTTCTCTTTCTTTCAGCTTTATGCTTTCGTCAGTGTTGCCTTGCTTTTCGAGTGCTTTTTCGAGTAACGACAATCTTAGGGCAAGGCTGTTTTCAAATCTGTTGGAATCTTCTTTCGGAAGGATTGCAAATAGGTTTATTGACTTTCTGAGTGCGGCTTCGCCTTCTTCATAACGCTGTTCGTTGTTGTACAGATGTCCTAAGTACATCAGCTCGTCGGACAGGCGTCGGTTGTATGAATTGGGGGCTTCCTTGGCCAACTGTTCGTATATACCGATGACACGGATGCATGCGGCTTCTGCTTCTTTGTTGCGTTGTGTCTTCTGGCATATTTGGGCTAACAGGCTTAATTCTGTTGCCAATAAGGGGCGATATATGTCAGGATTCTCTTGCGCCAGGCGTTCGTTTGTTTCGATTGCCTGCTTGCAATATTCTTCGCTTTGGGCGTATTTGCCATGATTGTAATACAGGTTTGCGAGGGTGAATGATGTTTCAGCGAACAAAGGTTCGTAAGCCTTTCGGTCGCACCACATCATTTTCTGCCGTATTTCAAGTGCCTGTCTGAGCATTGGCTCCGCTTTGCTGAAGTTGCGCTGACCGTAGAACAATCCCAAAGCGGTGAGCACACTTGCCAAATGCGGCTCATAGGCATTGGGATTTTCCGTTGCCAATCTTTCGTAAATGTGCCATGCTTGGCAAAGCGCGTCTTCACCTTCTTCGTCGTTTGCTGTCAGAAGGTGGTTCGTTCCGAGGCCGGACAAGGACATGGCCAGGGCAGGTTCATATTTCTGTGGGTTCTTTTCGGCCGCCTGTTTCCTTAGTTTCACTGATTGTCTGTACATCGACTCGCTCTCATCGAAGCGTACTTCTTTTTCGTATATGCCCCCTAAACTGTAATAGATGCCTGCCAACTCGTTTGCATATTCCTGCTTGCCTCCGGACAGAAGCCTCTTGACGATGTCCAGACTCTCTTTGTAATACATTTCGCTCTCCTCGTATTTACGCAAGTGAGCCGACAGATTTCCGCATCCTACCAATGCTGCGGCCAGGTTGTACTCGTAGGTCTCGGCATCTTTTTTTGCCAGTTTTCTGCATTTGTCAAGTGCTTTCTTAAACAGGCTTTCGCTTTCTTCAAAACGGTTTGTTTTGTTGTAGATTGAAGCAAGCTGTGTGATTATGTTTGCCAGGAGGGCATCGTTCGTGTCAGAAACATCCTTGGAGTGCTGTTCAAGGATGCTGATGGCTTGTTTGTAAGTGCTTTCGCTCATGTCAAGCCGATTGGCTTTAGAGTATAAATATGCCAGATCGGCCAGCAGAGCCGCGTAAGGTTTCACATAGGCATTCGGCTCCTTTGCGGCGAGATCCTTCATCATTTCCATTTCTTTTGCGTAATACCTCTCGGCTTCGGCAAATTGATTCTGGCTGTTACAGAACGTGGCATATTCTGCAATGGCATACATTGTCCCCGTCTTGTCGGCCAGTGCCTTGAGCAGTTCGGCGGCTTTCTTCCATTCGCCGGCCAGCGTGTACATATCAACTCGTGCTTCTATGTTGCGCGTGTTGCGTGTCACATCATCGTCGGCGCGCGCCTCGTTGCGCTCTTCTTGCAGGCGTCGTTGGTGCGCCATGTCGCGTGCTGCTATGGCATTGTCGAGGCGACTTAGGTAGTCAACCCTCTCGATTGTGCGTATGGCTGCCTCCGTCTCGCCTTGATTGAAGAGGTCGATGGCATGCTGTGCTATGGTGTCAAGCTCGCTTTCGTCTATGCGAGCGAATCGGTCGGCGTATTCGTCTATGTGCTGATGTGCGTTGTCAAGTTCTTTCTGAAGCGAGTCGAGCTTGGCGTAGTAGGCGTCCTTCATTATCTTGTTGGCCTGATTCAGGCGTTTCAGTTCGGCCTTCTGCCGCTCGAATTTGCGCTCTGCCTGCCTTTTTCCGTAGGCTATGAGCTGTTGTTTCTGCTTTATGAAGTGCTCTTTGTTGCACAGAATGACGCGCAGCGGAACCTTGCGCACGTCCCATTCGTCCACAGCCTGCTGGTTGAACACCATCATTCCCTCCTTGCTTATCACCGCCTTGCCCAGCGGCATGCCCAGCGACACATTGTGCAGTGTGAGCTGGAACTCGCCGCTTTTCTCGTCGCTCACGGTGCCTTGTGCCGCTGTTGCCGTCTTCACATAGACCCCTCCGATGACGGTGTGTGGCTTCTTGCCGTTGTATCGGTATGTCACTCCGCGCTGCATCGTTGTCTGTGCGTGGAGTGTGAGGACTTCCATGAGGAAGAGAATGATGGCAGTCAGTCTGGTGGATGGGTTGTTGCGCATAGTGTGGAAAGTTGTTGTCCGGGGTATAATGTGGTGGGATGGGGAGTCGTGTCCATTGACTTCCATCTGTCAAATACGTATTGACTTCCTCTTGACTTCCGGTAATTTCTATTTTTGCCTCTATGTTTTTACATTTTGTTTCCGCATCCGCAGCAGAATTTTGCATCGGCGGGATTCTTCGTTCCGCATGAGGTGCAGAAGCGGAAGTCGCCCGTCGGGGCTGCCTGTACAGTCTGTGGAGAGGCATACACCACCTCCTCGGCTATCTCGACCACCTTGTCGTCGAGTTTCGACTGTTGTACAAGGCCGCACAACTGTGTGAATATTACGGGCCAGAAGAAGAGCATTGAGATGACGGTGGGGATGGCCTGTTGTCCCCAGATGCCTACGCCTGCTTCCAGACTGATGTTGCCTCCGATGGGGAGCAGCGTCACTTTGAGGGCTGTTCTCATGCCGAGCACTGCCTTGAAGAGTCCGCCCTTGGTGATGGAGATGTCGCAACCGCCGCTGCTGAGCGATGTGGAACTCACTTCGTAGCCGTCGTTCTTGAAGTATTCTTCTATTTTTCTTGCTATTTCGGGGATTAGCGATGGGGCGCCGTGCAGGATGCGCTTTGTATTGAAGTTGTCCATGATTGCTTATTTTACTGATTGTATTGAGTGATAGTTGTATATGGCGTAGAGCACCGCAGTCTCTGCAAGGAGCTGTTTTATCTCCTTGAGTTGTTCGGGACTGTACCTCTTTTCCATGTCGTGCAGGATGCCAATCACGCGGTCAGACTGTGCTTTCAGTTCCTCATCGGTCACTATTCCGTCTGCCATTATCGTCTTGAATGAGTCGATGTCCATCACCGCCTCATCGAGGTTGAGAACTCCGTTCTTGTCGAAGAATACATTTTTGTTGTCCATTGTTAATCGTTTGTTGTTCAGTTGGTTATGCTTATTGTTGGAAATCTCGTTGTGCCGCTGTTACAAACAAGGCTTCTTTTGGTTGTAAACAAGGCTTGCTTGGAGTGTAAAGAAGCCTTCTTTTGAGTGCAAACAAGGCTTCTTTTGAAAACGGGTATGACACGGCTGTTTTCCCACGCCTTTATGCGGCGTTTGCATCTTACAGTTTGCAGCCGCAGTACCGGCAGAACTTCCATTCCTTCTCCACCGGTTTTCCGCAGTTGGGGCAGCGGTCTGCCGAAGCGTTGGCGTTGAGGTTATGCATCAGGCTGCGGTACTGTTCGCTCTCGCCCCACTTCAGAATCTCGCGCACACGCACGGCGTTGAACGGGTGGTCGAGTCCGAGTGTGACATACACCTGAAGTGTCTTGTCCCACAGGTTGCCCGTGCGTATCTCGTCGTAGAGGTCGGCCTGGTGTGCCCATTCCTCCATGTTCACGCTGGAGGTGATGGCTTTGGGTCCACCGGCGAGTCGTGCCATGACGCGCGCCACCACTTCGGGCGATGTGATGATGCTTCCGCAGCGGTCGCACGACAGCTCGCTCTTCCTCGACCAGTAGAGCATTGCCAGCTGTATGGGAACGCTCAACGAACCCACTACGCCCAGTGCCGACGCGCCGTTGAGCAGCAGTCGTGCCACACTGTTGTAGAGGACATGGCGGCACAGAATGTGGCCGCACTCATGGGCAATCACTGCATCGAGTTCTTCGTCGTCGAGAAGTTCCACGAGTCCGGAGGTGACGGTGATGAAAACCTTGCTGTCGCCGAATGTCCACGCATTGGGCATTGGGGTCATTTGCAGGTAGAACTCAGGTTCGTCGATACCTAACTTCTTGCAGATGGGCGGCAGGTGGTTGTATATTTCGGGCAGCTGTGTGGGCGAGAGGCGTATGTTTGAAGCCATGTTCGTGCCATACTGCATCTGCTCGTAGCCCAGTGACAGAACTTTTTTCACAAGAGCCGGAAAGCCGGGGATGTTCTCAAGCTGCCGCAGTGCGGCGGCGTCTTCGGGGTGCATGAATTCCGATGGTCGTATCATATTGTTTGTGTCGTTGTTGTTTTGAGTCTTGGTCTTTGTAGTAATATTGCTTTGCAACTGCTGACAAAAGTACTAAATTCTTCTGAAAATAGTGTGCACAATGTAAGAATATTTTGAGTTTTTGGTGTCAGTGACATGGCTTTGGGCAGACCGTCAGTCTGTTGTAATCATTGGTTTATATGTCTTGCGACAATCTCTCCGAGTCGTTTCAGGTTGGCTTCAGTGTTTGCAGCCGTCACTCCGCAGGGCTTTGTGAGGGTGAGGGAAGTGAGGTCGGGACGGGTGATGATACCGCCCGCCTCTTCGACGATGAGCGATGCGGCGGCATAATCCCACGGACTGAGAAGGTATTCAAAGTAGAGTTCGCAGCGACCGGCGGCAAGATAGCAGAGTTCCGGGGCTGCCGCTCCGAACCGGCGGAAGTCGTTGCATTCGCCGAAAGCGTCGAGGATGATGGCGGCGCACTCACGGGCGTGCTCCTTATGATATACGGGCATGGCGGTGCAGAGCAGTGCATCGGCGAAAGGGCGGTGGCTTACGCTTATCCTTCTGCCGTTGAGGAAGGCTCCGTTACCGCGACTTGCGTGGAACATCTCGTCGGTTGCTGGGATGAACACCGCACTCATTTCCATGCGTCCGGAGTGCATCAGTCCCACACAGATGGCGCAATGCTCTATGCCGCGGCTGTAGTTGCATGTGCCGTCGATGGGGTCTATTATCCATGTGTAGTCGTGTGCGGTGTCGTTCATGTCCTCTTCCTCGCACAGAAAACCGCTGCCCGGCAACGCTTCGGCAAGCCGCCGGCACAGAAACTCCTGCACGGCGATGTCCGACGATGTCACTATGTTGGCGTAGCCGCCTTTCTGTGCCACTGAGAAATGCGAGGTTTCCATCTTCGTGGCAGCCTCTCTTACTATGTCTGTGAGTTCTTTTTCTGTCATGTTCGTGTTCCTTTTGTAAGCGGGGATTAGGGTCTTTCGGTAAATGAAGAAGCCTTGTCTGCGGGCAGACAAGGCTTCTGTGAGTGGTTCTTTCGGCATGTATGGCTTCCGTGCTTGCGTAGCCTGTGTGCCGATGTCTAATCTGTCGGGATGTCAAGTCAGAACTGCAGTTCCACAACCTTGTCCACATCGGTGGGCACAGCGTCGAAGAAGAGCATCACGCCACCCTGGCATTTCTGCATCTTCACGGCTTTGCGCGATGCGAAGTCGAGGGCTTTCTTGAATTTCTTGTCGCCGGTCGGGAGGAAAAGGGCCTTGTCCTGCAGGTTGAGAACGTGTACGAAGAGGCGGTTGTCCTTCTGTGTTGTCACTCCCCAGTCGTGTGGAGCGACCATTCCACCACGCGTGCCGTAGATGGTTTCGCCGTAGGTCTTCATCCATTCGCCCACTTCCTTGAGGCGTTCGAGAGCCACTTCCGGCAGACAACCGTCGGGTTGCGGGCCGATGTTCATGAGCAGGTTGGCGTTGCGTCCGGCAGCGTTTACGAGGTAGTGAATGAGTGTCTTGGGCGATTTGTAGTTCTGGTCGGTAATCTTGTAACCCCACATTCCGTTCATAGTCTCGCATGTTTCGAGCGGGAGCTGGCTTATCTCCTGTCCGGAGAGGCCTGCAGTGTTCTGTCCCGGAAGGTCGCGCTCAAACGCCTGGAAGTCCTCTCCGTCGTAAGGCTTGCTGTGATGGTTGTTGCAGATGAGGCAGGCTGGCTGCAGACTGTGTATGAGTGCATACTGTTCGGGCAGCTGCCAGTCGAAATCGGGGTTCTCGTCCTGGTCCCATACGCCGTCAAACCAGATGGCATCTACTTTTCCGTAGTTGGTGAGGAGTTCGGTGAGCTGGTTGTTCATGAACGTATAGTAGCTCTTCCAGTCGCCCTTCGGGTTGGGACGACCCGTTCCTCGGCCTGTTCTTCCCCATACAGCGTCCTCGCGCCACCAGTCGATGTGCGAGTAATAGAAGTGGAGTCCGATGCCCTGCTTGTGGCATTCGTCGGCCAGTTCCTTCACGACGTCGCGCTTGAAGGGTGTTGCATCGACGATGTTGTAGTCTGAATATTTGGTGTGGAACATCGAGAATCCCTCATGATGGCGTGTTGTGAAGCAGATATACTTGGCTCCAGATGCCTTGATGGCAGCCACCCAGTCGTGGGCATTGAACTTGGAAGGGTAGAAGCCTCCGGCAAGTTTCTCGTACTCTTTGTAGTTGAGATCCTTGTTGGTCATTGTCCATTCGCCCGTCGCGAGCATGCTGTACAGTCCCCAGTGCAGGAATATTCCGAACTTGGCATCCTGAAATTCCTTGCGTGCTTCAAGGTTCTCCTTTGTGGGCTGATACTTGCCCACGGGTTCGCCGGCACTTGCCGGTGCTGCGTTGGCACTCATTGCTACTGAAAGTGCGAGCAGCGCCGTACCTAAAATTTTCTTCATAAACAGTTTTAAGTTATTGTTGGTTATACATTTTTTATTCTTCCTTTTCCGCCTTTTTGGTGCGCGGCAGCACCAGATTGAGCACTACGCCGATGACAGCGGAGAGTCCGATGCCCGAAATGGCGAACGGACCCGACGACAGAACGGCTCCGCCCAGACCCATGGTGAGCATCACCGACATTATTATCACGTTGCGTGTCTCGTTCATATCCACCTTGTGCTGCATCATGTTCTGCACGCCTACGCTTGCAATGGTACCGAAGAGCAGCAGCATTATGCCGCCGAGCACGGCCTGGGGAATGGATTGCAACAGTGCGCTCAACTTGCCTATCACCGAGAAGCAGATGGCTGTTGCCGCGGCGATGCGTATTACTGCGGGACTGGTGACCTTGGTAATCGACATGGCACCGGTCACTTCCGAGTATGTAGTTTCGGGTGGTCCGCCGAGGAATGCAGACACAAGGCATGCGAGTCCGTCGCCGAACATGGTGCGATGTATGCCCGGATCGGCCACAAAGTCCTTCTTAGCCACTGCGCTCACCACATAAACGTCGCCGATATGTTCAAGCACCGGGGCGATGGCAACGGGAATCATGTAGAGGAAGGGAGCCAGTTGGAAGTGTGTTATGGTGTCGAAATGCACCGGCATGGCAAACCATGAGGCGGCAGCCACGCCTGAAAAATCGACGAGACCCATGCAGATGGCGATGATATAGCCCACGATTACGCCCGAAATGATGGGCACGAGCTTCATCATTCCCTTGCAGAACGTGAGCACGCCGATGGCTGTAAGGAGTGATGCGAAGGCGAGAATCCAGTTTGTCTTCGCCATGTTTACGGCGCTGCCGGAAAGCGACAGACCTATAAGTATAATCACCGGACCGATGACAACGGGCGGGAATATGCGGTCGAGAAGCTTCTTTCCCTGCCATTTCACGAGTGCACTGATGACGAAATACACCAGCGATACGGCTGTGAGTCCTGCCAGTGTGCCCGGCAAACCCCACTCTTTGGTGGCTGCGATGATGGGCGCGATGAAGGCAAACGAACTTCCAAGGAAGATAGGCACCTTGCCTTTTGTCACGAAATGGAATAGGAATGTGCCCACACCGGCGGTGAAAAGTGCCGTTGCGGGGTCGATGCCGATGAGCAGCGGCACGAGCACTGTGGCGCCGAATGCCACGAAAAGAAACTGTACTCCGACGACAGTCTTCTTTGTAATCGATAATTGTTCAGTGTCCATAGGTTTATAGAAATGTTGTAAAAGATGACGGTTGTGATGTAAACCAGCTGATACGGCTTGCCGCACCTGCGCTCATGCAACGACGGCGCAAGCCTTGTGCAAAGGTAATGATTTTATTTTTACGACAAACAAAAAGTGCATAGTTTTCGCAACCATGCACTTCTTCCGTTTGAAATATTTCTGTTTGTCTTCCCGCCGTCGGCTGTTTGTGTCTGCTGTCGGGGCGTCTTTGGTGTGTGGAAAGGCGGTGGACGGCGGTGTGCCGGCATGTCTTCGTGAACGCCGGTAGTGTCATTCGTGCGACGGTGAAGAGATGTCAATGCTCTCAAGGTCATCAGGTACGAACACGTTGCCGCTGAATTCGGCTTCTGCTTCAGCCTTGTATGTCAGTCTGCGTGTGCCGAGCGAGCGGTCCTCGGTGTGGTAGAGCACGAGGTTGCGCACGTTGAGCGAGGCGGCGAGGCGTGCTGCGTCGCGTGCGGTGCTGTGGTGCTTTTCGTAGGGTTTGTACTTCTCGCGGTCGGCATACAGGCAGAATGCTTCCGAAAGCAACCATTGCGCGTTCTCGGCGTATGGCTTTGTCGCTTCGTTGTAAGGTTCGTCGCCGAGGCAGACGAGTGTCGTCCCGTCGCTCCACCGTGCACGGAATCCGAACTGCTTCTCCTTTGTCGAGTGTATGTCGAACGCCGTAACCGTCATGTCGCCCACGCTGAAACTGTCGCCGTCCTCCACTTCATGCAGCATCACCACGCTGCCGATGAGTGCCGAAAACTTTGCTGGCAGTGTCTGCCGGCATATCCATTCGAGCACGCCGAGCACCTTGTCGTGCCCATACACATGCAGCACGCCGTCGTAAATGCCATTTCTTGACATCTGCATCACCATGCGCACTACCCACACTGCACCCAGCACATGGTCGGTGTGGGCGTGTGTCAAGTACATATAATGTATGTCGTCCAGCGGCGTACCGCTCTCTTCGAGACGGTTGAGAATGGTGTTTCCGCCTCCGGCATCCACGAGAAGCGTCGTTCCGTCAGACTTGATTGTGAAGCAGGTGTTGTAGCATCGTGTGGCGGTGGCATAGCCAGTGCCGAGCATTGTGAGTGTGCGCTTTGTCATGAGTCAATCTTTTCCTTCCCTTTTTGTCTTTGTCTTGTTCTACTTTCGCAAGTTCAATATCTTGCTCTTTTACTTTTCCTCAATTCCTTCCACATCCGTAAACTGTGGCAGCGGGTTGCGGTCGCTCTGCTTGGCACCGAGCTTTTCAAGTTTGTTGCACGTTTGTATGATGCTCTGTCCCGATGGCAGCAGTTTGCGTTTACCCTCTTCGTAGGCTGTGTTTGCGTTTTCAAGGGCCTTGCCCAGAGCCTGGTATCTCTTCATGAACTGTCCCACACGGTCGAGCATCTCGTTGGCAAGGGCATACACGCGCTCGTGGTTCTGTGTCTGTACTATCTGTGTCCATGTTAATTTCACTATGCGCAGGGCGGCAAACAGAGTCTGCTCGTCGGCAATGAACACGTTCTGTTCCATGGCCTTGCGCCACAGGTCGGGCTGGGCGTTGAGTGCCGTCCACATCGCACCTGAGTGTGGTATGAACATGATGACATAGTTCATGCGCACCTTCGGCGGCTGTATGTATGACGAATAGTCCTTCTTTGAGAGTTCCTTTACATGCTTCATCACACTCTCTATGTGCTGTTCAAGGAAACGCTTGCGGTCGACTTCGTTCTCGGCGTTCACATAGTCTATGAACGCAGTGAGCGACACTTTCGAGTCGATTATCACTTCGCGCTTTGGGTCGAGGTGCAGAATCACATCGGGACGAAGCGTCGCCCCGTCTTCCGAGGTCACCGTATTGCCCGCCGCATCGCGTATCACTGCCTGTGTGTCGTAGTGTACTCCGCGTTCCAGGCCTTGCGCCGTGAGCAGTTCGTCGAGCACCGTCTCGCCCCAGTCGCCCTGCACCTTGCTGCCGTGCCGCAATGCCCGTGCGAGTTCGTCGGCACTCTGTTTCGTCGCCATGCTCTGCTTCATCACGCTCTCTATGTTCTCCTTTAGCATTGCGGCGAGCCTTGTCTGTTCCACGGTGCTCTTTCCCATTGCCTCGCTCATGCTTTTTATTGTTTCGCGCAGAGGGTTCACTATCTGTCCGAGATTGGTGTTGCTCTGGTCGGCGAACTCCTTCTGCCGTTGCTTAAGCATCTCGTCGGTGGCGTTTTTCAGTTGTGCCGTCATCTTGTTCAGCGTCTCGTCGAAGCGTTCCTGCTGTGCTTTCATCGCCTCTTCGTGCCGCCTTTCCTGCGCCTTCATCGCTTCGTCGCACGCCTTCTCCTTCTCGTCGAGGGCCTTCTGACCCGCTTCCTGCGCCTCGGTCTTGGCTGTTTGCAGGCGTTTCTCCGCCTCGTCCTTGGTTTGCTGGAGCCGTGCTTCGGCTTCGTCCTTTGCCAGTTTGAGCTGGCGCATGGCTTCGCTGCGCTCGTCGGCAATCTGCCGTTCGAGCATGTGTGCCTGCGTCTCAAACGTGTTACGCTCGTTCTCCACTGCCGACATGGCTTTCTGCCCCTTGCTTTTTGCAAGGAGGAAGCCTATTGCCAGACCCGCAATCGTTGCGGCAACTGCTGCTATTATGGTGTACATGACAATTGTTTGGTTTTTTCTTGTTGTTCTTTTTCTTTGGATTGAAAATCTGAATCGCTTAATGCAATCACAAATTTACGAAGTTTTTTCCATTCAACCGAACAATTGTGATACAATTTTTTTGTGCCGGGGGAGGGCAGGATTTTGTCGGACTTTCACAAGTTCCGCGTGTCATGGCGTTGTGTGTGAGGCCTTTCTCAGCGCATTATCACTTTCTTTCCGTCCCTTATGCATATCTCACCCTTTCTTGGTTTGCTTATGCGCTGCCCCATTGTGTTGTACGTCGGACTTTCCTTTTTCCTGTCGGCATCAAGTGTTGATATATTTGTGGGGATGGCTTCTTTGCTGAAATCGTCCCAGTTGAACGTGAGTTTGCCGTTGTCGTAACACGCGATTACGTTGGAATAATTGTATCCGCTTATCGGGCGTCGCTCTCCATAAAACCAAAAGTCCTGTCTCGAACCTATTCCTTCCACCCAATATGAATAGTATTCTCCGCCGTATGCTCTGTCGAATCTCAACCGGCGATACTTCACGCCTCTCACTTCAATGGAGTCTTCACACGTCACGGCTTGGGATTTGTTGTTGATTCTGTCGCCCAGATGAATGTTGAAATCCAATATCTTTTTAAAACCCCAATCCGTGTGATACACTTTCCGGTCGTGCTCGTATGCGGAATAGTAGCATTCCTTAATCATTGATCCGGCATCTTCCGGGTTCAGACATACACAATGTATCCGTTTGCAGGTCTTGCCTTCTACGATTGTATCGCCGCACACGGTGTAGGTGTATCTTATGTCTTTCGTATAAATTCCGTCTCCAGGCCTTATCACTTCCCATGTTCTGCCATCGATAAGCAACGGTTTGTATTCCTGCGCATCGGCGTTGATGCAGAGGAACGAAACGATAAATAATAATAATGTTCTCATAGGCTTGGTTTTTTATTTGATGTCTGTGGAAAATAGATTGATTTTCTTATATTAAGAATTATGTGTACTAAGATAGCTTTTTTTTTAATATGAAGCAAATTCTTCTTGAAGTTTTTTCGTTTTTTTTTGAAATCTGCCTGAAATTCTGTTACCTCAAGTTTCTGTCACGCACTTCTTTCTGTGCTTATAGCACGCTGTTTGCCTTTGTTTTGCCCCGACTCCTTACAGATTGAAACCAAAGTGCGGTACATGATTCACAATTTTCTGTTTTTAGGCGAGTAATGGGCTGTATTTTCACACACTTTCACATATCTGGGGCTTCAAAAAAGTGCTGTCTGCACTGCCGTTCCAGACATTCCGCAGAGGCGAAAAAGTGGCGTTTTCGCATGATGAAGCCTTGGTCGCGATGTAAGGAAGCCTTGCTCCGTTTGCAAGGAAGCCTTGTTTGCAGTAGTAGGAAGCCTTCTTTTCCTGTTCGCTGACGCATGAAACTGGCGCAAAACCATTGCTTTTGCGTGAAAACAAGCCTTGTTTGCCACTCCGGCAGAACCTTTTCCGCACACCGGGAATTGCACACTTACGGTGTTGGGCGTGGCAATGCGTTACACCCCAAAGCTTTTGCTCCTGCACGCCTCATTTTCGTATAAATCCGCACACGGCATGCTTCGCACGAAAAACTGGCAAAATTGTGCGTTAAAATATGTAATGATTATACAATAAACATATAATTTCAGTTTGTCATTACATTTCGCCTTTCATATTGTCGGCATTAGAAAAATATTTATTAATTTAGCACCTTGAAATTTATAACTCAAGTTTTGCAAATCGTGCAACGTGCTGTCGGTGAGTGGTAAAGCGGGCGAAACATGGCGGAGCGACGCTCTTCCCGGGCGTTTGCAGCGGGCCGGAGCGTGTAGCGCCGGTGTTTCAAGTCGTCCGACGACCCCTCTGCCGAGGCATTCTGCCGGTGTGTGAAGCTTAAAAGCCTTTATTGAAATGAAACAGACTAAGATCCTGGGTGCTGTAACTAACCAGATGTACAAAAAGAGTTTCAAGGACTTGTTATTCATAGCACTGGGTATCCTTTCCTACTCCGTGGGCTACACGGCGTTCATTCTTCCCGAAAAGGTGGTTATGGGCGGCGTGTCGGGTATCTCAGCCCTCCTTTATTACGCCACCAACATCCCTGCCGGTATCAGCATTCTTGTGCTTAACGTCTCGATGCTTATCATAGCCTTCAAGGCTCTTACCAAGCAGTTTGTTGTGCGCACCGTCATCGGTGTGGGCATAATGTCGGTGTTCGTGGGACTGTTGCAGCCCTTCTTCCAGCAGTCGCTGCTCATTACTCCCGGACAGGACAAGTTCATGCACGTCATCATAGGTGCGCTCATGGCTGGTGCCGGATTGGGTATCGTCTTCTCGCACAACGGTTCGACAGGAGGCACCGACATCGTCATAGCCATGCTCAACAAGTATTTCCGTGTGAGCTTCGGGCGTGCCATGCAGTTCATCGACTGTACCATCATCTCCTCGTCCTACCTGCTCTTCCATAGTACCGAGACCATTGTCTATGGCGTTGTGTTCACCCTCGTGGCAAGCTACGCCTGCGACTATGTGGTGAACGGTACGCGCCAGACGGTGCAGTTCCTCATCATCTCGAAGAAGTATAAGGAAATAGCCGACACCATCAACGCTCGTGTACGACGCGGCGTGACGCAGGTGGAAGGCAAGGGATGGTATTCCAAGGAGAATGTGGAACTCCTTCTCGTGCTCACACGCAAGTATGAGTCGCAGGATGTGTTCAACCTCATCAAGGAAATCGACCCCGACGCTCTCGTCTCGCAGTCGTTCTGTCACGGCGTCTTCGGCGAGGGATTCGACAAGATAAAGTAATGTAGGTCTCCCGACTGATAGGGTTTCACTCCCTGCGGTCGTGAGAAGTTAAAGGAGTTATAGAAGTTATCGCTCCCTTCGGTCGCTGGAAGTTATAGCCAATAGTCTTTTTGCTGAACCTCAGTAGTAAGACTATTGGCTTTAACTTCTCTAACTTCTATAACTCCTTTAACTTCTAAATAAAAACTTCTCCCGCTCCCGTTTTTTCTCCTTTTATTCCCATTTTGAACGTAAACGCAATGAAGCTACGGCAAACCGACCGCAAGATTCTCGGCATAGCAATGCCCGCCATCGTCTCCAACATCACCGTGCCGCTTCTCGGACTCGTCGATGTGGCGATAGCGGGACACTTGGGCAGTGCCGCCTACATAGGTGCCATAGCCGTAGGGACAATGGTGTTCAATGTGATTTACTGGGTGTTCGGATTCCTTCGCATGGGTACCAGCGGACTCACGGCGCAGGCGTTGGGCAGTCGCAGTCTTGTGGGTGCAGCCACGACACTTGCACGCTCGCTCATGGTGGCACTTGTTGTGGCGGCGGCGATACTTGTTCTTCAAGTGCCTTTGGGTAGTATTGCCATAAAAGCAACGGGGGCGACTGGCGATATTGCCGTGTCGGCGCACGCTTATTTCCGTATCTGCGTGTGGGGAGCACCCGCCATGCTGGGGCTTTACGCACTCACGGGATGGTTCATCGGCATGCAGAACACGCGCATACCCATGCTCGTCTCCATCGTGCAGAACGTGGTGAACATCGCGGCAAGCCTCGTCTTCGTCTATGCAGCCCATTGGTGTGTGGAGGGAATAGCGGCGGGCACGCTCGTGGCACAGTATGCCGGACTGCTCATGGCAGCAGGACTTTGGGCGAAATACTATGGTGTGCGCATGATTAAACGTGTGGAGTGGGGCGGCGTGTGTCGTAGAGATGCACTGATGAAGTTCTTTGCTGTCAATCGCGACATATTCCTTCGCACACTCTTTCTTGTGGCGGTGAATTTCTATTTCCTTTCTGCCGGAGCTGCGCAGGGAGCCGTTGTTCTGGCGGTGAACACTCTGCTCATGCAACTTTTCACCCTCTTCTCATATATCATGGATGGCTTCGCCTATGCCGGCGAAGCCTTGTGCGGCCGTCTTTATGGAGCTGGCAACGTTGTGGAATTCAGGCGTATGGTGCGGCGACTATTCATCTGGGGTGGCGCACTCACCGCTGCCTACACGCTGGCTTACGCCCTTGGCGGCAGCGGCTTCCTCACATTGCTCACCGACGACGACACTGTCATCGGCGAGGCGTCGCATTATTTCGCATGGGCGGTGCTCATCCCCGTGGCGGGAGTGGCGGCATTCGTGTGGGATGGGGTCTTTATCGGCATAACGGCGACACGCGGAATGCTCGCTGCAACGGCAGTGGCGGCAGCCGTTTTCTTCGCTGTCAATGCCTCGCTCGCGCATCTGCTGCACAACCACGCCCTCTGGTTGGCGTTCCTCATGTTTCTCTTCACGAGAGGAGCCGTGCAGACATTCGTTTACGGCAGGCGTGGCTTTTGGAATGGTTTTCGCACCAGAGGAACTTGAAAAATCTGCTAAAAAATCCGGTTTTTACTTTGATTTCGTTTGAAAATGCAGTATCTTTGTACATTATTATATTATAAAACGAACTTTTGAAAGTTCTGAATTCAAGAATGTACGGAAATCAATGAAGTTAAAGTCAGGCTTCTTTCTTGCTTCTTAATGCAAGGACAGGGCGATAATTCCGATTTCTGGCGACCGCAGGAGCAACGGCTTCTTTGGTTTTCTATGGCATTCGGGTAGGCGGAACTCGAATATAAACTAAAGAACGAAAGATATGAAAAAGACGGCATTTGCAACGATTCTCATCGCCTTTCTGTTGCCCGTAATGGCTTTGGCAGACAGTTATACTTCGCTTTGGAAGCAATACGATGCAGCCGTAAGCAAGGATCATCCGCGCACACAGATAAAAGTGCTCGGCGAAATAATCACGAAAGCAACCCACGAAAAGGCTTACGGGCAGCTGCTCAAGGCGCAGGTGGCGTCGGCACAGGCCATAACAGCCATTTCGCCCGACTCGCTCGACCCTGCCGTGAAGCGCATTGAGGCAGCTGAGGCTGAGGCAGAACAAAGTGGCAATAAGGTGCTTGCAGCCGTCTATGCGTCGGCGCTCGGCACGGTCTATCAGCAGAACCCGTCGCTCGCACCCGACGCCGAGGAGAAGAGCAGGGCTTTCTTCAGGAAGTCGCTCGCCAATCCCGACGTGCTGTCGAACACTTACACGACCGCATACGAGCCTTTTGTCATCGACGGAGTGGACAGCCGCTTCTTCTACGACGATATGCTTCATGTCATAGCGATAGCCGCCGGCGACTTCAATACGCTGCACGACTACTACGCTTCGCACAACTTGCGCGAGGGAGCGTGTCTCACTGCGCTGATGAAGATAAAGCAGAAGCGCGACTACGGAGTGACGAAAGTAAAGAAATCGAAGTATATGCAGTCGCTCGACTCGCTGATAACCGAGTATGCCGACCTCCCCGTGGCTGGCGAACTCGCCATAGAACGCTATTCGTTCATGAGCGATGCCGAGGATATTACAGCCGAAGACAAGATGAACTATCTCAACTATGCCCTCCTGAAATGGGGTGCATGGCCGAGAATGAACATCCTGCGCAACGCACAGCGCAAACTCACGCTGCCCATGTTCCATGTCTCTATTGGCAAAACAATGCTCACCGAGGGACAGAAGCGCAACGTGGTGGTGATGTCGGCATGCAACATCGGCGAACTCAAGATGACGGTATCGCGCATTAATGCCGATGGCACTACACAGCTCGACCCGTCGAATCAGAAGGATTACGAGAAGTTGCGCCGGAGCATCGACCCTGCTTTCACACCGCAGACCGACATTCGACGCTACTTCGGAAAGGCCGATTATGAAGTGTCGCGCGACACGCTTGTCATACAGCCGCTGTCTGCCGGAATGTATCTTGTGGAGTTTACGACGAACAATGTGAAGATCGCACCCGAACGGGCATTGCTTAACGTGAGCCGACTCTACCCATTGACAGAGTCGTTGCCGGGCAACAAGATACGCGTGGCAGTGCTCGATGCCACCACGGGCGAGCCGGTGCCGGAGGCTGTTGTCGAGGTGATAACAGGGTACACCAACGACAAACCGGACATCAAAAAATACACTTGCAACGCCGATGGTGAGGTCTGCATAACCTATTCCGGACGCGCACCGGAGTCGTTCCGTGTATGTACCGCCACCGACAAGGCGTTCCCGTTCACACGCATGAATACTCGTTTCTACTATTCCTCGGCACGACCCGTCACAAAGACGACGAGTCTGCACACCGACAGGAGCATTTATCGCCCCGGACAGACGGTGCATGTGGCAGCGATAGCCTACGACTACGATAGCAAGACACTTGAAGCTGAAGCCGTGAGCGGCAGGCAGATAACACTCATTCTGCGCGACGCCAACCGCAAGGAAGTGGCACGACACAGTGTCGTGACCGATGAATTCGGTATGGCAACGACCGACTTCGTGCTTCCGCAGAATGTTCTCAGCGGACTGTTCACCGTGTCGGCAGACTATGGAAATGTCATGTATTCGGCATTCTCCGTGGAGGAATACAAGCGACCCACATTCACAGTGGAGTTCGACAAACTGAACACCAAATACCAGAACGGCGATACCGTGACGGTGAAGGGTGTGGCAAAGTCGTACGCAGGAGTCGCCGTGCAGGGCGCAAAGGTGGTGGTGAAGGCTACACGCCGCCCGTCTATGCTGTGGCGTTATGCTACAGGCGAGGCGAGAAGCGAGACCGTCCTCAACGACACCATAACGACTTCGACGGACGGAACATTCAGCATGAGAGTGCCGATGGTGCTCCCCGAAACCGAGGAGGAGCATCCGCAACGTTACTACAGAATCGATATAGAGGCGGCAGTGACCGACGGCGCGGGCGAGACAAGGCTCGGCAGCGCGTCGATACCATTGAGCGACCGTCCCACTTTGCTCTCATGCGACTTGCCGAAGAAGTCGTTGCGCGACAGCTTGAAGACGATACGCTTCGACTATCGCAACAACGCCGGAGAAGAAATTGATGGCGATGTGACCTATTTCATCGACAATCTGCGCAGAACATGCAAGGCAAACACCGAGGTGAAGATTGATGCTTCGCAGCTCGCTTCGGCACAACACACGCTCACCGCCTATTGCGGCAACGACACGATAAGCCGTAACTTCGTCGTGTTCTCATTGCTGGACCGCAAGGTTGCAATCGACACTCACGACTGGTTCTACGTCTCTGCGACACAATTCCCACGCGATAGCAGTCCTGTTTATGTGCAGGTAGGCTCGTCGGACAGCGTGCAGCATGTGGTTTACACACTGATGTCGGGCGACAGAATAATCTCTGAAGGCAACATAAATTTGCACAATTCGCTCAAAACAAAGGCGATAAGCTATCGCGAGGACTTCGGCGACGGTGTGGTTCTCTCTGTGGCTTGGGTGAAGGAGGGAGTGGCTTACCGCCACACCGCACGCATAACACGACCCATGCCCGACACTCGTCTCAACATGAAATGGACCACTTTCCGCGACCGTCTCACACCGGGTCAGAAGGAAACATGGACTCTCAACATAACAAACCCCGACGGAACGCCGGCCAAGGCACAGCTCCTTGCCACGCTTTACGACAAGTCGCTCGACGCATTGAGGCTTCACAGCATGACAATGGCGCTGCCTTCCTATTCGTTCGTGCCTTATCTCGCATGGGACGAAAGCTACATTCCGTTGCAGACACGATTCGGCGAGATGCCGGTGAAGTTCCTCGAGGAGCGCGAACTCGACCTTAGCCGCTTCAATGAAATAAGGATATGGAGAGGAAACTATATGCCTCCCTACGGCGAGGTACTCTGTGCCAAGGAGGAAATGAAGGGTAGAAGCAACGCAATAAAACTGAAGTCGGATAAAGCCTTCGCCAAGATGGAGTCGGCGGATGCCCTGTCCGCTGTCGAAACAATGGCAGACCTCAGTGGAAACGATGCCGGTGCAGAAACCGACGACCACTCCTCTGCCGCCACTGCACAGCTGCGTGAGAACCTGAACGAGACCGCCTTCTTCTTCCCCGGACTCACAACCGACGACAAAGGCAATGTCTCTATGAAGTTTACACTGCCTGAAAGCGTCACAACATGGCAGTTCTACGGATTGGCGCACGATAGAAATATGAACAACGGAACGCTCAGTGCCGAGGCGGTAGCACAGAAAACGGTGATGGTGCAGCCTAATATGCCACGCTTTGTGCGCTCCAACGACAAGGGAACATTGCAGGTTCGCATAGCAAACACATCGGAAAAGAACGTAAACGGTACGGCACGCATGGTGCTGATAAATCCTGAAACCGACAAGGAGGTATATAAAAAAGATGTGAAATTCAGCGTTAAGGCGAACGAAACTACCGTTGCCGACTTCCCGTTCGACATGAAATCGGTGTCAAACGACGGCTTGCTCATCTGCCGTATCACTGCTTCCGGCCACGCATTCAGCGATGGCGAGCAGCATTATCTGCCCGTTCTGTCGGACAAGGAACTCGTCACCAACACCGTGGCATTCACACAAAACGGTGCGGGTACGACTGTTATCGACCTCGAACCGCTCTTCCCCGTAAAGTCGAATACCAACCGTCTCACCGTGGAATACACCAATAATCCCGCATGGCTCATGGTACAGGCGTTGCCATCTGTTGCTTCCACCGACCGGGAGGACGCTATAAGCCTTGCCACTTCGTTCTATGCCAACAGCATCGGACGCAGCATCATGGCGTCATCGGAATCCATTAGGAAAGTGGTGGAGTTGTGGAAGAATGAGAAGAACGATGAGACTTCACTGCAGAGCAGTATGGAAAAGAACCGCGAACTGAAGCAGATGGTGCTCGAAGAGACTCCCTGGCTTCTTCAGGCAGAGCGTGAAAGCGAGCAGAAACGAATGCTTGCGTCGTTCTTCGACGAGTCGCTCATCGACTATCGCTGTGCTGATGCCGTGTCGAAACTGCAACGCCTGCAATCCAACGACGGCTCCTTCGTATGGTGGAAGGGCATGAATTCCAGCCCATACATCACCGTTTCGGTGCTGACAACGCTTGTTCGGCTCAACGCAATGATTGGCAATCAGCAGCAGACAAGACTTATCACCGACCGCGCCTTCGCTTATCTGGCCAAGGAAGTGGCTCGTGAAGTGACCAATCTGAAGAAACTTGAGGCCAAAGGAAGCAAGAACCTGCGTCCGAGCGACATGGCTTTGAACTACCTTTACGCCTGTGCCATTGCCCACCGCAAGCTCTCTGCATCGGAAAAGAGCAACAATTCCTACCTCATCAACCTTGCAGCGCAGCAGAACGGAGCCTACAGTATCTACGAAAAGGCTATGTCGGCAGTGATAATGGCACAGTATCAGCACACTGAAGAAGCCAACGATTTGCTGCAAAGTCTCAAGGAATACACCGTATATAGCGAGGAAACGGGACGCTATTTCGACACCAACAAGGCCCAATATAGTTGGTACGACTACCGCATCCCGTCGCAAGTGGCGGCCATCGAAGCCCTGCAACTGCTCAATCCGGACGACAAACAGACAATAAGCGATATGCAACGCTGGCTGTTGCAGTCGAAACGCACACAGAGTTGGGACACGCCCGTGAACTCGGTGAATGCCATTTACGCATTCTTGAAGAACAATTCGCAGACCATTGCCGGCACCGACGCTCCGCTGACAACGCTTAAACTCAACGGAAGCAAGCTCCAAACACCTAAGGCAACAGCCGGACTCGGCTATGTGAAGACCGCCAAAACGGGCAGCGATATGAAGTCGTTTACCGTCGAAAAAGCCACCGATGGCGTGTCATGGGGTGCTGTCTATGCCCAGTTCATGCAGCCTCTTGCCGACATTGAAGCCTCGCAAAGCGGTCTGACAGTGACGCGTCAGTTCATAATCGACGGCAAACCTCTCGCCGGCGACGACCTTACCATAAGCAAGGGCGACCGTGTTACGGTGAGAATCACCATCCGTGCCGAGCGCGACTACGACTTCGTTCAGGTGACAGACAAGCGTGAAGCGTGCCTCGAACCCGCCCAGCAATTGAGCGGATACATCCACGGTTATTACTGCACACCGAAGGATAATGCCACATATTATTACTTCGACCGCTTCGCAAAGGGTACTCATACAATTGAGACCACATATTATGCCGACCGCAGTGGCACCTACCACAGCGGCGTCTGCACGGTGCAATGCGCTTACAGTCCCGAATATTCGGCACGCGCAGCAGCCTCGGTCATAACCGTAAAATGATGGTTCTGTGCCGGAATGCTGCCGGCACAGCCTACCGACAACGACAACAAAAGAAACAAGAAACAACAATATGAAGAACATTCTCATTGCCGCTTCGATGCTCGCCTTCGCCGTTTCCGGTGCCGATGCACAGCGGATTGAACCTATAAACAAGGTGGTGGATTGCGGACAGGTGACCTACCAGACTCCCGTCACCGCCGAATTTGAAATAAAGAACAAGGACAACCACAGCATACGCATAAGCAATGTGCGCACAAGTTGCGGCTGCACCTCGGTGGATTATCCCAAGGGTGAAATCGTCGGCGACGCCGCATTCATGGTGCGTGTCACCTACGATGCGCAGACAATGGGCCGTTTCGAGAAGTTCATCGACATTTACACCGACAACGGACAGTCGCCCCTCATGCTCACGATGCGCGGTACTGTGGTGAGAGAGGTGGTGGACTTCGGCGGTCCCTACGACTTCATGCTCGGCGACATCAAGGCCGACCGCAATGATTTGGAGTTTGATGATGTGAGCCGTGGTGAACGCCCGCAGCAGAAAATACACATCTTCAACAACACAAGCAATACCGTTGAACCCGTCGTTATGCACCTGCCGGCATACCTCGAAGCCGTGGTTTCGCCTTCAAAACTCAAACCGGCGCACGGCGGAGTGGTGACTGTGACCCTCGATTCCCGTAAACTCAAGGACATGGGACTCACACAGACATCGGTGTATCTCGGCTCTTTCCCCGGCGACCGCGTGCACCGCAGCAAGGAAATAAGCGTGTCGGCGGTGCTGCTTCCCCAGTTCGACAACCTCACGCAAGCGCAGCTTGCCGTCGCTCCAAAGCTTTATATATCGACCGACGAACTCAACCTCGGTGCCTTCAACGGCAAGAAAAAACTGAAAGGCGACATCATTATTCGCAACGACGGACACTCGGAACTCAAGATAAACAATCTCCAGATGTTCACAAACGGCATACAGTTGTCGCTCGGCAAGACCAGACTCGCTCCCGGCGAGAGTACGAAACTCAAGATTACGGCTGAGCAACGCCAGTTGAAGACCGTCCGCCGCAGACCCCGTGTGCTCATGATAACAAACGACCCGTCGCAGCCCAAGGTGGTAATCCGCATCAATGTGCAGACCGACGCTGCCACGAAGAAATAACAATCACGAGCCGAAGATGATACAGATAGAGATTGACAGCGGCAGCGGCTTCTGCTTTGGAGTGACCACTGCCATCAAGAAAGCGGAGGAGGAACTTGCTAAAGGCAACACTCTCTACTGCTTGGGCGACATCGTACACAACGGTATGGAGGTTGAACGGCTGCACGAATGCGGACTCGTCACCATCAACCACGACGAGCTTGAACGGCTGCACGACGTGAAAGTGCTGCTGCGTGCCCACGGCGAGCCGCCCGAAACCTACGCCATTGCACGCCGCAACAACATCGAGATAATCGATGCCACATGCCCCGTGGTGCTGCAACTGCAACGCCGTATAAAGCGACAGTATGACGAACGCCCCGATGCCCAGATTGTGATATTCGGCAAGACGGGACACGCCGAAGTGCTCGGACTGGTGGGACAGACTCGCAGCAAGGCTATTGTGATAGAGAAGTTTGAGGATGTGAAGTGCCTCGATCTCTCGTGCGACATCTATCTTTATTCGCAGACGACAAAGAGTCTCGACGAGTTCCACCGCATCATCGAGTACCTGCAAAGCCACATCGCTCCCACAGCCATATTCCGAAGCTTCGACACTATATGCCGCCAAGTGGCCAACCGTATGCCCAATATCGCCGCTTTCGCGTCGCGCCACGATCTTATCCTCTTTGTCAGCGGGCGCAAGAGCAGCAATGGCAAGGTGCTGTTCAAGGAGTGCCACCGCGTGAACCCCAACAGTTTCCAGATAGAAAACGCCGACGAAATAGACATGAGCTGGTTCAAAGGCGTTGCCACAGTGGGCATCTGCGGTGCCACAAGCACCCCGAAATGGCTTATGGAGGAGTGTCGGGAGCACATCATCAAAGGCATCGCCGATGAATGACATATCCATAGTCCGCGCCCGACTCCATGACGTCAGCTGCATCATGGGCATCATGGAGGAGGCGAAAGGCATAATGCGTGCCGACGGAAACCCTACGCAATGGCCCGAAGGCTACCCCGCAACGCAGACGATAGAAGCCGACATCGCTTCCGGCAGCGGCTATCTGTGTGTTTCAAACGGTGTCGCTGTGGCATACTTCGCCTTTCTGAAAGGTCCCGACCCTACCTACACCGACATCCAGGGAGGCTCATGGCTTGCGCCGTCACACCCTTATTCCGTGCTTCACCGTGTGGCAAGCCGTGCCGGAACGCACGGCATCTTCAGCGCAGTGCTGCGCTTCTGTTCAGCCATTGACGCCAACATCCGTGTCGACACACACGCCGACAACCGCATCATGCAACACTGTCTGTTGCGCAACGGCTTCACACGGCGTGGCATAATCCATGTTGCCGACGGTACGGAACGCATTGCCTATCAGCGTATTGCCAATGCTCTCGATGCCGTCTGACCGTGCTTCGCTATCGACATGAACCGGCTTCGCGGCACAACGTTGCGGTAATGGTTTTTCAAGTATAAAACGACAGCTTTTCAAACAAGGCTTGTTTGCACTCAAAACAAGACTTCTTTACGACTCAAAGAAGGCTTGTTCGCAGTGTAAACAAGCCTTGTTTGCGTTTGTATGGTTTTGTCGTTGAGTTTTGGGTAACCCAAATCGGTCTAATGACCGATTTTTGTTCAAAATCATGGTTGAAGCATATTTAACAGCTAAAAACTTGGAAAAGTACAGATAAATAACATTCGTTACGGCGGTAATACGAAAAATATAAGTAATTTTGCAGCGATACATAAAACGGAATTTTACAAGATTATAATATAGTATTAACAGGTATAAAGTAATTAAATAAATATGAAGTTAATT